>NZ_JAAOHT010000115.1:0-6783 GCF_011440255.1 Haloarcula sp. JP-Z28
GCTTGGCTTTCTGTGTCGACGAGAGCTGTCGCTTTGAGCGTCTGAACCCGGTAATTCGTCCGACGGCAGTAGTGTTTGCTAGCGTTTTCCCGGTCAAAAGACGTCGCGTCGATAGCGGCGTGACCAGATGGCTCGTGCTCCTGCGCCGAGAGGCGCAGCAGCACTCGCCAGATCGCTGTCTTGATTCTGTCAAACCACTTGACTAGCGTGGAGTGGTCGGGGATATCGGCCGCGTCGAGGCCGATCTCCCCGAGTATTTGTGGCATCTCGCTCAGCAAATCAAGTGCTTCTCGGTAGGATTTTTTCAGGTAAACCCGCAGACAGTGCAGCGACACTACCGCATACTCGGCGAAGCCGCCACCCCTTCGGGGGCGGCGACTTCGCCTCGCTCACCAACAGCATTTTTAGCTAACTGAACGACGTTGCTTGTGAAGCGGGAGATCTTAGACATGAATCATCGGCGGTTTCCCGCTTCATCTTCCTAGTTCTGACGGTCGAAGCCGACGCCGTCCAGTGATTCACCAGAGCCCAATAATGCAATCGAGAGAGCTGGCTCATTTTTTGATTTGACAAGAAGTTCATCAAGCAGAAACTTGAGACGGTTTTCGGGATTAGTTGTCCTGATATTGTGAACTGAGTCGGCAAGTTCCTCCAGAAGGTAATCAAGGAACGCTGTGAGGAGTTTATTTTTTGTATCGTAGTGGTAATATACTGCAGTCGTAGTCTTTCCATATTCGTCTGCAATCTGTTGTATCGTAAGATCTGCATACCCATACTCGCATAGTACCTGATAGGTTGCCTTCATTATCGCCCTTTCAGGTTCTGGAAAACTCTGGCTTGCTAAATCGTCCATTAGGTACTGATTTCAAGTTCATCTGTATAATAAATGTGACTTCTTTGACGAGTTGAATAGCAACTAGCTCATAAACAGTTATTGCGTGGTATGTAGTTTCACCAAGATTATATCTGGCAGGCAGTGGGCATAATACATGAGTCTATCGCGGTTCTACTCGACTAAATGGGTAAGCATCGCTATTTGCGCTTGCTTACTTCTCAGCATGGCGACGCCGGTAGCAGCGGATTCGGTAGTCATTGGCGAGCCGGGAATCAGTGCTTCGACACCGGAACCAGTCGTCAGCGCTGAATCAGCCCAATCATTGCAAGTTGTCCTTGTCAATGATGGTGAACTCAGAAAGGGCAACGAAGCAGCGTTTGAAGAGGAAGTACAGCGTGCAAAAAATGTTCAGGTTGAAATACAGGATGATAAGCTCGACGCACCAATTGAAGTAAAATCAGGTAAACAGACAATTGGGACCATTGCTGACGGCCAGCAGGTGCCGCTTGATTTCAGGATTGAGGTCGGCAACGCCAAACCAGGTATATATGAGGTCCCAGTCGTAATTGAATATTCGCACACGCGAGCGGTAAGTTTCGGACCACTTGACGACACGGAACGGCAAACGCGCTCAGGAGAGGTTGTCCGAGACATAACTCTTGAAATTGAAAATGAACCCCGATTTAATGTCACAAGGGTAGGTAAAGACAGTATCATCGCAGGTGACAACGGTATGGTTCGCTATACCGTTGAGAATACCGGGACACGCGCCGCAACGAACGCTGAGGTCACTTTCACTACGACCACTGAAGGAACGTTCTTCGGAAAGGCAGCAAGCCCTTCACAGAATACCGCTCGTTCGATTGGCTCACTGGCACCTGGGGAAGACACAACGGTGAGTGTTCGAATGGGTGCCAATGAAAATGTAGACTTAGGCACATATCCAGTCACAGCAACAATTGAGTTCGAAAACGGAAACGGCATAACAGAGACAGCTGATACTGCGCGAGCGAATTTTACTGTCCAAGCAGACCGATCATTTGAAATCAGTGAGGTTCAGGCAACCGATTTCAGAGTAGATGAACCTGAAGCAACACTCCAAGCTACCATTACGAACGAGGGGCCAGCACCTGCACAGAATATGGTCGTTCGCATCGGCCAACAGGAGCAGCTTCCACTCACAGTAACTAGCGGTGAAGCGGCAGTCGGTGATCTGGCTGTTGGTGAATCCGCTGAGGTGTCGTTCACAGTTAATATCCCCGAGGAAGCAGAGCCGGGCTCAATTTCTGTTCCATTAGATCTTGAATATGAAAACGATGCTGGCGATGTTCTTCGACCGTCGACACCACTTCGGCAGCGTGTCGTCATCGGTGAGGAGCGTGACCGATTCCAAGTTATCGGAACAAATACGACAGTAACGCCGGGTGGCAGCGGCGAGATGACAACTACGATCAGGTACACCGGAAATGAAACAGTAACGAACGCGAATATCAAATTATTCACTAATGACCCGCTATCGTCTTCAGACGATGGTGCTTATCTCGGCACTGTTGAGCCCGGTGAGACTGTAACTGCAACGTTTCGAGTGAGTGCTTCCGATACTGCCCTAACAAAAGAGTATAGTTCATCAGTTGAGATTCGGTACGATGAGTCCGACGGAGATACACGCTTTACTGGCTCACTTACCATTGGCGTCCCAGTTCGTGCAGCCGATTCCGGTGGGTTCCCACTAATTCCGGCGGCTGCGGTTGGGATGGCTGCACTTGTCGGTGGCGCTATCGTTGTATACCGACGGCAAAATTAATCTCAGATAATACGATGATGAGCTTGCGAACGATATTTGCACGGCTTGGACGACTCATTCAGAGTCGGCCACTGATCATGCTCACAGCCGTAGTTGTTGTCACTGGGATCGCATTTTCCGGTGCCGCACAGATTGAAAGTGTCACCGGGGACCGCGCATTTGTCGGTGAAAATCCCACATTAAATACGTATGATGATAATTTCGACCGCGGGACGATTGCTACCCTTGTGCGGGGAGAGGTTACAGAACCCGCGACAATGCGGGCTATCGATCGATATGATCGACGAATGTCCGAAGTTGATGACGTTGAACAAGTAATCAGCCCTGCTGATCAAGTGCGAGCAGAGTATGGCCGTATTCCTGGATCACAAGAAAAAATACAGCGGGTTGTTGGGAATCCAGACTCAACGGTAGTTACCATCGTTCTTGAACCCGGGCTTACACAGCAACAATCCCGGCCTATTTATACAGATGCTATTAATGCCAAAGAATGGGGGGAATTTCCGAGCGGCGTGAGCGTTACAATTACTGGTTCAGCAGCGTTCTCGTCGCAACTTTCGGGACTCATTCAGCAGAGCACGCAGCAGTTGCTCGGGTTAGCTGTAGGGCTAATGGTTATCGCCCTATTCTTTTTGTTCCGGGGTGTTCGACTCCGCTTGCTCCCGATAGTTGCGGTCTTTGTCGGTGTAATTTGGACGTTTGGAGCGATTGGGTACGCAGGTATCCCAAACTCAACGTTGACCAGTTCTGTGTTCCCAATTTTGATCGGATTGGGCATTGACTATTCTATACAGTTTCATGAACGGTACGAAGAAGAGCTTGAAAATCACCGCCCACGCGAAGCGTTGCCACTAGCATTGGGTGGTGTTGGCCCACCCGTTCTAGTTGCGATGTTCTCAGCGGCACTTGGATTCGGAGCAACGTGGGTTTCCACAATCGGATCACCAGCGTTTGTCTGGTTTGCACAAACGTCTATTTTCGGTGTGGTGCTAACATTTACCACTGGATTGTTTGTGCTCTTGCCAGTCCTCACACTCTGGGTCCGCTTCCGTAGCACATCTGAAGAGGAGGCCAGTCCCTCCCATGAGTCGGAGTTCCCACCACAGGAACAGACCGGAAGCAGTAACATTGGCCGTCTTGGACAGGCACTCGGGCGGACATCACGCACTCTTGCAGCTAATCCTTTCATTGTTCTCTCTATTGCAATTGTTGTCGCAGCTGGTGGGTTTGCGGTCAGTTCTGATCTAGAAACGACTGCGGATACTGAGGAATTCATTCCACAGGACCTGCCGGCCTATACCGATCTCCAGGAGTTTCGATCTGTCGCTGGGGGTGGTGATGCCGTTCAGTACAGCATTCTTGTTAGTGGGGAACAATTGCGTGACCCAGACGTGTTACGCTGGATGGAGAGGTTCCGCGTCATCGCCAGTGATAAGCAACAAATTACCAGTGTCTCGACACCAGCAACGCTGATTAAACAGCATAATGGCGGAACACTACCAGAGACAGAACGTGAGGTTAGACAGACTTTAGCAGCCATCCCAGACGATCAAAAAGCCCAGTATTACAGCAACGGCCATGCACAGATCCGGATAACTGCTGAACAAGACATGAACACCGACGAGGAACTTGGCTTGTTCGACACTATTGAGACATCAATCGCATTAAGTCAGCCTCCATCCGGAGTCGATGCCAAGCTTACAGGGCAGTCACCCGTATCGACACCATCGATCGTTGAGCAGATCGAAAATCGGAATGCAACGACTGGGCTTGGATTTGCCCTTGTTTTTGGGGCATTACTCCTCTACTATCGAAACCTGCTTCGGGCTGTTGCCCCGCTTGTCCCGATGCTATTTGTCATCGGCTGGCAAAATCTCTATATGTTAGCTCTGTCAATATCGGTGTCGCCACTTGGTGCGTCTCTTGGCGCAATGAGTGTCGGCATCGGCGCAGAATACACGATCATCGTAATGGAACGTTACTTCGAAGAGGTCGAACAGACTGGTATTTCCCGGCTTGATGCAGTCGAAACCGCCGGATCGCGTGTCGGCAAAGCGATTACCGTGTCTGGGATGACCACTGTTTTCGGGTTCTCAGCACTCACGCTATCACCATTCCCTATTCTAGCTGACTTCGGGTGGCTAACTGTGGGTGTCATCTTCTTCACCCTCATTGCCTCTCTGGCAACCCTACCACCGACGCTTATAGCCCTTGGGCGTCTCTCGGATAAGATTGAGTCAGTCCGCGCAGATAAAGCAGCTTCACGAAACATAGTGCCATCAGAAACCGATGATTGAAACCATCCTTGTCCCAGTTGACGGATCACCGCAAGCCATTCGTCTTTAGTTAGGCCTCACACCTCGGTTATGCAGCGGTAGCGAGCGTCTCTTGCAGTATCGGTCGTTGCTGGTGAATTTTCTGAGCATCCTCGATCAGCCGCTCTAACAACGATGGCGGCGAGTAGCCGAGGTACTCACCGAGTTCAAAGAGGATGAGCTGGGCGTGCGATCGAAAGGTCGCCGCCCAGCGTTCCGGCGGAAACACGATTTCGTCGTCGGCTTGTTCGGTGACCAGACCCAGCAGATCACGGCTCACTAACAGCGACAGCAACGCCGCATATATCAGGATCTCCATGATATACGTCTTACTCGTATCGAACTCATCCAAGTTGTACTGCGTCTTCAGCTCACGAAACAGCAGTTCTACCTCCCACCGACATCGATAGATCGTTGCTAGATATGCTGGCAGAAACTCCTCTCTCGGGAGATTCGTAATGTACAGATGGTAGTCGTCGGCGTCCGCAATGAGGACGCCGACGACACGAAACGTCTTGCTGTCGTATGATTGTGTGCCCGCGTACTCTCGTCGCTGAAACGTCGCTTCCACTTCTACATCAATGTGCTCTCGGTAGAGGTTGTCCACGACATCCTGGATCTTCTCCCCTTCCAATGGAATGGCGTCGCCACGCCATTCCCGTAATTCCGCTGTTATTTTCGGGTTTGCGTTCGGTTTCAGCCGACTCACGAAGTATCCGTTATTCTCGTCAATCAGCGCAAAACGGCGGTACTTGAAGTACGCTTGATCGAACAGTACCAACCGATCTTTTAGCCATGATCCCGTAGAAAACTCGGTGCTGTCGTGCGCTTTCTCGTCAGTGATGCTGAACCGATCAATCGTCTGGCCAGTGACATTATGGAGCAGGTGGAGCCCGCGGCGGGGAGGAGGTCATTCAGGGAATAAACAGTTCTCGATGTAGCGCTGGAACTCGGCTCTGGTGTAGTCGATGGGCTCCTCGTCGCTTGTAATCTGCTCTGTCTGAATACCGATTAAAACGGTGTGGAACAGCGCGGCTGTTTGGGATGGATTCTCGACATCGAATGCGCCTGCATCGACGCCCGCCCGGATAGCACGTGCAATTTGTTTCCGAATGAAATCATCACTCCTACGAAAGAGGCGGCCGTAATTGTCGTCGTGTGCTGCTTGCGCTCGCAGTTCAATTATAGCTTGGGTAAACTCGAGATTGTTGTTGCCGTTGGTGCCAAACATCTCGTCAACGATTATTTCGATATACTCTTCAGGCGACTGGTTGGGAAGTGGGACCTGGCTTTCGACCTGCTCCAACATATAGTCCAGAAGATCTACTAGCAATTCGTCCTTATTATCGTAGTGGTGATATATGAGTGACTGGCTTTTTTCGAATTCATCGCCTATTTTTGAAATAGTTAGGTCCGCGTACCCGTGCTGACGTAATGCATAGAATGTAGCTTCAAGAATCTCTTCTTGGGTTCCCTCTGGATTCTGGAAGAAGGATATCTCGTTAGTCATCTTTACCCCGACTATTTTTTGGTTGTCTGGGACGGTTCAAACTGCTCACGGCTCTATTACCCACTGCGTATGACACAGGGTCAAACTGAGTTATGTTTTTTATCATTGTGCTGAATAGCGAGTACAAGCCGCAGATGGCTGTATAATTGATTATTCATTCGGCTAACTTAAGCATATTGTTGACCACTGTTCCATCCGTCTTTAGCTAAGAGAAGAACCACGTGACAGCGGCGGCTTATCGAGGCTACTTTTCGAGAGGAATGAGGAGGTATCCGCTGTGCACACAGACACCTCCTCATCGAGAATCATGCGTCGGCTT
>NZ_JAAOHT010000116.1:0-6651 GCF_011440255.1 Haloarcula sp. JP-Z28
AAAAACGACGACTTCTACGAGGCGTTCGTGGCGTTCGTCCTCGACGAGCGCCGCGAGGAGTTCATCGAGTATCTCGACCTGGACGAGTTGTAGAGAGTTTCTGAGATATCGGCTGTTTCGCGGTAGCCGAGTGGTTCTTTTGACGTGTTACACCGGAAACAGTGGGGTATGCAAACACATTAATAGTTGTCCGTCAGTCCTCTGCTGACGGTGGTTGGTCGCGAGCGTTCCGGATATCATCGAAGTATGGATCAACGGTTTCCATGTCCTGAACCACATCTCGGAGCGCATGCAGGACCGCAATCGCGAAGGCCTGCTGCAGATCGAGCTCCCGAGCTGCGACTCGTTCAGACATCTCACCGTTAGCATAGGGGATGGCATACGTGAGCGCAGCCGCGAGTTTGCCGAGCCCGTATCGTTCTAGGAGGAGGTCGAGGTCCTGGTCGTGTGGTGAGCGATCGACCGCCTCGATGAGAGTGGGCGTGACGGTATACTCGTCACCGTCCAAGTCTGCAGTCAGCGTGATCGGGACAGCGGAATACGTGTGCGTCTTCTGCTCTTCATCTCGGGTCAGGACACCGAGGTCAACGAGCGTTCCCATATCCGAGTACGCTGTCGTTCGAGGAATCTCTACCGCAGCGACGATATCGTCGATGGTTACGTCGCCCTCACGGAGAACAAACGTGTAGAGCCGGGCCAAGCGTGGCTCTTCCAGCAGTTGTGCAATCGACAGGAGCCCATTGATAGCACGTTCTGGGTCCCCGGCAGCTTTCGACATACAATTCATAATTCATGCGTTGAGTAATAACTGTTGGAACGGCGTCTTCAGCGGTATCGATATCTACTACCTACCGTTTGTCGGTTGGTTCTGATGCAATGCCTGACGCGATCTCCACATACTGAGAAACAAGTCTGACGCGAGGTTGCCCACCAAGGAGTCTGTCAATGAATGAGGGTGACTCCGGGAGAGTCCCGCTAAAGCCCCTGAAGCGTGAAGTACGTCATGGAGCCACCCCCTATAGCTGTAGCCTATAGGTACAGCCAATATTCCAGACCCGAGAACTTGAGGCCGTATTATCAACCTGCTACAGTTGGAACGCTGACGCTCCAGCAAGAGTGGAGTTGGCGGTGGTGCAGAGGTCCTCGCAGGGAAGCGGTAGGACGAATCTGATGTGTCTACGACCAGTTCCGTCCTACCACATAAAGCTACGGTCGAACAGGTCTTCAAAACACTGGACACCGAGACGACGGCGCTGTTCGAACAGTTGGATCTATCGTTTCTTGTGGACTATCCCGTGTTCGCCCCCGATCTGAGGGGCGAACACGGGTTCACAAGCCACCAGAACTCCTGAAAGGCGTCCTTCACTGCTTCTATCACGACATCTACAGTCCGCGTCCGACTGCGCGAGAACTCCACAACGAGGATGTCTGGCGGCAGTGTGGCTTCGAGAGTCCGCCGTCCCAGCGGACACTCTCACGGTTCATCACTGACTTCGAACTTGTCGCAGAGGACGTGTTCATCGACTTAGTCCACGAGCTTGCCGAGCAGGTACCGCTCGGCAAGCTCTTCCGTATCGATGGTACAGACATTCCCGTCGATCACCGTGACGAGGACGCTGAGTAGAACTACGACCACGCTGAAGACGACTACTATTACGGCTACGGCTGTTGTGTCGTGACCACCGCCAACAACATTCCCATCGCAGCAGCGTTCACTCCAGCGAAGAAAGTCGATGAGGAGACGGCGATGCGCGTCACGCGTGACGCGCTCGCCGTCGAAAGCTCACGCTGGATGATCGGTGACTCCGAGTTCAATATGCTGGAGTGGCACGACCACCTGCTAGCAGGCGGTCGTGCCGATTGCTCCGTACAACCCACGGAGCACGAACGATCCGCTCGATATTGATTACCACGTTGAGGAACGGATCAAAGAGCACAGCAACACGGTACGTCTCCGGCAGAAACAGTTTGAAGAGACGTACTCGTACCGCTCACAGGTTGAAACAGCAATCGGCGTCTGTAGGGATCTCGGCCTCGGGACCCCGCGGGTCCGAGGCCGAGTGAGAATCAAAGCACACGTCTTCCTCGCTCTGTGTCTCCGCTTGGCCGTTACACTTGCTAATCACCAGCGAGAAAACGATGTCGCTAGCCCCACAATCACGCTATGAGAACACTTCGGCACCACCGCCGTGTAGTTGCTAAACGCAATCGGCCAAGCCAGCCTTTAGTAATAGCTTCCATGAAACGGCAAGTGCTGGAGAGGTAGCTACCGCCGGCAAGAACGCACTCATCTATAGGGTGCAAACTACATATTGCTCCGGTGGTCGGTCTGTTGTTTGCTGTGAGAACCCCTCTGCAATACCATCTGGTGACAGTAGATATTAGTTGCAGTAGTTAATGATAGTAATATCAACAACCGACTCAAAATTATTATTTTATGATAGATAATGAACAAGAATATAGGGCAAATGCGCGCGGTGTTTCACAAGTTGTTGGGTATATCCTCTTATTAGCTATAGTAATAACTGGGTCAATCGGGGTGCTTGTTGTTGGTGCGCCGGCAATTGAAACAGTTACTGAGGAACAGGATGAGAGGCAGGCAAGCATCGTACTTCAGCATATGGACTCGAAATTCGCTTCGCTATCCACAAGCGGTGGAAAATCTCAAGCAGAAATCGACCTATCTTCCACCAGCCCCCGTAGCTATACTCTTGACCGGAGTGGGTGGCTGAATGTCACTGTAAACGACGACACAGCGTGTGCAGCAAATATGACCCTCGGCTCCGTTCGGTTTGCTGACGGAGCCACGACAATGGGTTACGAAGGGGGCGGCGTCTGGCGAAAGCAGGGCAGTGGTAGTGCTATGGTAACCGCACCAGCGCTTCAGTACCGTGACGGAAGTATTAATATACGATTGGTGAACCTCACCGGAAGCTTTGATCGCGGATACAGTGAAGCTCGCCTCCGTAAGGAGTCTTCAAGGAATCGAACGTTTTGGGTCCGGCAACGGCTCAATGCAGGCGACTGTGTGCGTCCTAATAACGTCACCATTGCCGTACAAAGTGATTTCTATCAAGCGTGGGGTACCTACCTAACTCAAGAGTTTGAGACTACCGCAGAAGTATATCGCAGCAATCAGACAGCGATCATTAGGTTGAATGAGACAGACCTTCCCCGGAGGGTTGATGTAGATCGTAACCGAGTCATCAATCTTACCAGCAATAACTACAACGATGTAACGCTGACCGGTGAAAGCATCAAAGTCGACAAGGGCGTTAATAACACTTACCGCGTGTCGGCGCGCCCGCTCCAGAATGGGACGATGCAGATTGGTAATATAACCTCTGTAGAGGCGGATTCGGAGATTCGTCGGCAACCGCTCGACGTGATGTTTGTCATCGATGAATCTGGATCCATGAGCCGGAATGACGGCGATACAACGACCCGTTCCGAAGAGGCACAAGCAGCTTCGAAGGCGTTCGTCGCGGATCTGAATGCGTCCCGGGACCGGGCCGGAGTCATCTCATATAACGATGGAGACGGTATCTACCGGATTACAGACAATAATAGGTACATTACCTCTAATTTTGGGACTGCATCGGCTGGTACTGGTCTTAACGAGACTATCGAAGACATCCCTGCTAGAGGTGGAACTGAAACCCAAAACGGAGTTCGTAAAGCCAATAATGTGTTTTCAATGAAGAGTGATGAGTCTAGAAATAAAGTTATGGTACTTTTGACGGACGGAGTTAATAATGATTGTCAAGACTGGGGAGACAATACTGATAATAACGACCCCTTCGACTGCGGTGGTCCGTCCCCAACCGACAATGAACTGACTGTTGAATATGCAAAAAACGCTGCAGGAGATGATGTCACTATTTATACTATTGGATATGGCGACTCCAGCGCAATCGACCAAGCTCTATTGAAGCGAGTTGCAACTGTCTCTGGTGGGGAGTTTTATCGTGCTGACGACGCTGACGAACTAAATGATATCTTCGATGAGATTCGGCGCTCTATCGCTAGCACACAGATAATCGCGCGCGATCCCATCTCCTCAAACATAACGGCTAATGGGACCGTCCACACGCCGGCAGTTCCTGGCGACGACAATCAGGTTGCACAGGTGAAAATTAATGGTCAGGTGTTTCATAATATCAACGACCCGTCGACTGACTCGCAATACAGTCACGTGTTCGCTATCAACGGCGGAGACAACGTGAGTGTGAAAGCTCACGACTACGAGTGTAAAGACGGCGCTTACGCGACAAGCGGTATCATCCGAGAATTTAACGACACTAGATATCGTGTGGCTCGCTGTACCGACATTGCCAGCCACACCGCAATCGAACCAACCCGGGTCTACACTAGCGGCGACGACATCACTGGTCTCGTCACCCGGAACTACAACTCTACATGGCAGGACAATATCACCAGCTACTTCGAGCAGTATGATAATATTGGCGTCGCCAATGAGAGCGGGAACTACATCCTCGATCTCAAGAGCAACCAAGCGGTTGTCTACTACGACCTTCCGAACGGGGATAAGAGTGAGAATATGCTTGTATTATTGTTTCAAGTCGGAGTTGCAGAGTCTGACGCAGAGGCTGCTGGTGTGGTCAATGTCGAAGTTACCAATGCCCATGTTTCGGGATGATCACCGAGTGAATGTCACATTAACATGGGTCTTAACAATCTGATACGTCTGCACTCCGCTACCGTTCCCGTCGCAAACGAATTCACTACCACTGGAGTGCCACCCCTCCTGTGACTCGAGATACTGGTTCCAACCGGATTCGAACTGCGAGCTGACCACTTCAACAGAAACGTTGGCACGGCCAGCCGTACTATTTCGCCCAGTCCGGTTTACCGGGAATGAAACAGTTGCATTCTCACGTTCAGCCGTTACTGACACAGTTCCGCCGCCGAGCTGTCGCCCCTCTACTCCATCGATTGTTACTAGCGACACGAGTGCGTGTTCATCAGTACAAACTAGTGTCGGCGAACCGACAACAGCAGTTCCACCCTTATCTCGGCGGAACACGGCCCCGCCTTCGTAGCCCACAGTCGTCCCATCAAGTTGGTACTCAACTCCACTGAGTTCATAGGTGGCTTCGTAGGCGTCAGGTCCTGTAGTGTTCCTCACAGATACGCGGAGTTGAGAGTCGGTTGAGGGAATAAGTCTGATTCGCCCCCGATTGAGGTCTAGCTCTCCACCGCGAGCTACAGACTGCCCGGTCTGCAATTCATCGATATTCTGCGCGACAATCTGGAACGATCGCTCAGCGTTCTCCAGTTGCTGATCGTTGCGCACTTCCTCAATCTGAGAGAGGCCAACGGTACTCACGAGCCCAAGAGAGAGGACGATAATAGAGAACACTAACACAAACCCGAGCGACTCACTTATGCCACGGTCGTTCATGGAGTGCCTTCGAAGCGCGTTGAGTTTGTCCGATCTCCGATCTTATACTTGAGACCAACACGGACGTGCTTTCCATCCATATTGACTAACCTTGCACTACTATCCCTGAAATCCCCGATATCGATTGTTTCCGTGGACCCATCAGAGATACTGACAGTGCTACCGAGTCTGACTATTCGTCCCCTGTCATAGATATTAACGACTCCGACGCTATCGATAGCATCATCATCTGTATCAATGAAAATATGCGTAATCTCGACATCTTTCCCGACGTTGTTCGTAACACTAAACGAAATCGTCGCGTCGTTGCTTCCTACGGTAGTCATGTCGCGATTATATTCCAGACCACTAACATCGATTGATTGTGTTCGCGTCGTGTTCTTGCCCTCATCGTCTTCAACTTGTAGAGTGACGTTATACCGGCCACCGTTTGAAAACGTATGTGTAGCCGTAGAGGTCGTCGTATTGGTTTCATACACACCATCATTATTCCAGTCCCACCGATACTCAGCCACGGAACCGTCGGGGTCAAATGAGCCACTCGCATTGAATGTGACTGGCTGTCGAGACCACGGCGAAGCTGGATTGAGATCGAAACTCGCCACAGGCGGCCTGTTGCCCACGCCGCTAACGAGAGAGATTGTGTCACGACTTACGCCCTCGCCGACGCCAATCCGGCTACTGAGGTCTTGGTTGGCAACCTCGTCATCAGCGGTGGTATCACCTGCTTCCGCTTGAAGCTGGAACGTTCCCTCATCGGCCAGAGTCATTGAAATTTGAGACTGATTACGGACTGGAACCATGACCGCAATTTCACTATCGCTAGACATGAGCCTGAGACAGGTATCAACAGTTGCTGGGAGGCGCCCGCCGCTGCAGACACTCGCACCGTGGAGAAGAGAGATTGAGTAGCGATTTCCTGTGACTCGTGACGGCTGGCTAGCGGTTACTGTCGCTTCGCCCCCCTGCTGCGCCAGCGTATCGACACGAGAAAATTCGCTTGCAAGTCGGTTTCCGATAGTCTCTAACTCCTCACGTGCCGCTTCTTGCTGCTGATCCTCAAGCATATTTGCCGCGCCAATTGTCAGTCCCGTAATTAACTGCCGTGTTGAATAGATGCTGAGTCACGGTTAGAGTGGTTCACAGAGCGGTTCTATGTTCGAGATGGCGAACATCAGGACAATCTCACGGAACTGTCGATACCAGCCGAGCGCTCGCACGGCGTC
>NZ_JAAOHT010000117.1:0-6564 GCF_011440255.1 Haloarcula sp. JP-Z28
ACCTGTACCGATTATCGGCATGGTGGGCCGTTACCCCACCATCTACCTAATCGGCCGCAGCCACATCCTACAGCGCCGGAACGTTTCTAACTCTCGGCACTCCAGCCTGGGAGTTGTATCCGCTATTGGCCTCAGTTTCCCGAGGTTATCGCGGTCTGTAGGGTAGTTTGGCCACGTGTTACTGAGCTATATGCTACGAGTCTGAACTCGTGCAACTAGCATGGCTAAATCGGACTCCGATAGCAATGGCCTCCGGCAGGATCAACCGGAATGTGCTGATATACATCAGCGGCGGAAGTGGTTGCACTCCGTCGGAAGCTAACACATTGGTTCCTCCGCCAATGTTTACTACTGCATGGGTCCGTGGGCTCACATCAGATTCCATCTTAACGGCGGACCGCAGGGGTGGAATCCTCATACACGAACACGAAGCCTCGGTGGCCTCGCATTCTAAGCGAGTGACCCAGGCCACCATGTTGGTGGCGTTGGGGTGTCGTTCCGAGAACGCTGCCCGGCGCGACCTTCGCATCACATCCGATGGGAGGGGAGTATATAAATGGACGGTCTCGAACCCAGCGTGTTCAGGCTCCACACAGGACATGTGTCGCATACTCACTAGAGAAATAGCCACATTGTCTAATCCGATACAACCATCATTTCACCCAGGTAAGATATTGAGTACATGGCTGTCGACGATGAGAAATCCCCGCGAGATCGGGTTACGCTGGCTCATGAAGATGTTGCGTTTTACGACCCGAACTACTACCAGATACAACTCATTCGAACTGCTGAGAGCGTTCTCTCGTCACATGGATTTGACCGGACGGACATCCAGCCATATTACAGAAACTCGAGATACGACCCTGAGCGAGTGGTCATAGTACAAGAAAGAGCTACCAGTCCTGCATTACACCGTTAGTTCATGTGAAGCCAATACCGAAACACACCACTGTTTCCGGAGCTACACACCACCATTTCCGAAGCTTTTGATGAAGAGCGTGATTCAGTAATTCGAAAGATTCGCTTGCAACATATTATTGTCTTCAGCGGTTGATTGGATGATATTCGCGACTTCTTCGAATCGTGAGGTCGACAGCAAGACATCAAGGACGGCTTTGAGCGGAACATCAAGCTCGTATTCGTGATAGCGACCAGCGGAAAGACCTTCATTGCGCTCGTACACGCTGATGAGTCCGAGCATATTCATATCCGATAGATGGTCACGGACACGCCGTTCGCTGACGCTATCGGCGTCAAGCCGGTCGCAAATTTTGATGTACCGGTCGTAGAGGTCACGAGAACGGATAGGAACTTCGTCAAGCGCTTGGTGATATGCAAGCGCACACAAGACAGCGTGTCCCTGTGTCGTGAGTTCTTGCATACCCTCGTAGAGCTGGTTCTTTTCGAGTTCATCCTGCGCATTCCGAACGAAATCGCCAGTCACGGTCTCAGCCTCTTCAGCCTGAGCGATTTCACCTGCTTCCCGGAGGAGACGAATCGCCTGCCTTGCTGATCCAGTGTCCTGAGCGGCAAAGGCTGCACAAAGGGGAACAACATCGTTTTCGAGCACATCGTCGTGGAACGCCTTCTCAGCCCGTGGATTGAGAATCGATCGCAACTGATTGGCGTCATATGGCGGAAACAGAATCTCTTTTTCTGCGAGTGTATCCTTGACTTTCGGTGAGAGATTCTCCCGGAACTGGAAGTCATTGCTGATGCCGACGATAACGGGACGAACACCGTCGACGTAATCATTTGACCGAGCGCGAGGCAGTCCGTAGAGAATATCGTCTGATTGCCCGATGTTGTCAATCTCGTCAAGTACAATCACGACAGTGCCACCGAGAGAATCCAATTCGTCATAGAGTAGATCGAATACCCGTTGTTGTGAATAGCCTGTCGTACTAATCCGATCTTTCCCCTGACCAAGACGGAGTTCATTCACGAGTGCAACAGCAACCTGATACGATGAGGAGAGATTCTCACAGCTGACCCAGATAGTCGATAGTTCCACATCGTCGTATGCCACTGCATCTGACTCGAGATGAGAGAGCATGAATTTCGTTGCGACAGTCTTTCCCGTACCGGTTTTTCCGTAGAGAAAAATGTTGGATGTGGGTCGGTTATCGATTATCGGTTGGAGAGCTCGTTGGTACTTTTCCAGTTCGTCATCTCGTTCCCGGATATCTTCTGGTTCGTAAGAATCGTCAAGGGGGGTCGCGTCTGCAAAGATCTGCTGATCCCGTTCAAACATCCCCATGAGAGAGTAACTCTTAGCACGATATCATAAAGCCACCGGTTCCTAAGCTTCCGAAGCGTCCGGAGCTTAGAAGTATATAAAGAAGGGCACACCACTATTTCCTATGCTCTATTCTTTATAAAACACACAGACACCACTATTTCCGAAGCTATCGAATATCTGCATAGGCCTTCGAATTCCATTCTATACAATGAAAGGTTTTATTACTATAGGTAGTTAACGAAATCCGTACTGCAATAAAAATAATAAGCAATCGAAATATAAACACTAGCAACTAACAGTTTGACAATTGGATGTTCTTGAATCTACCAATTACTGCTGGAATCTACAACCCCCCTCCACATATTGTTCCCATAGCTTCGGAAACAGTGGTGTGAGGGTCACTCCATTTTGCAGTTGTCAAAAGCTTCGGAAACGGTGGAGGGTTCTGTAGTGACCTTGGTAGTGAAACCCTCGAACTCAGACCTCGAGCCACTCCGACTGTCCGCCTGTAGAGCTACATACGTTCACAGCGAATTCGAATCTTGATTCGATAGTGGGTTCACACGCTCTCATGATCTGGCATCACTACAGCTGTTGTTTCTCAAACGCTCTTGTGGCGTAGATTGTTAGTGGATTAGAGGGCCGTTTTGAGGATGGTTTTGAGCGCTTCTTTTCCCGGTTTTCGATAGACATGACGACAAAGTCGGAATGCTCTGAGATAAGGCATCAGTTTGTCCTTGGAGGTGCCTCGATGGGGCGAGAGCCAAGATCGCGCCAGCAAATCTGTGACAACAGATTCGTGGTCCGACGCTCCGAGATGAACGTCTTGAGTGAAATCATGCTTCGTCGGGTGGCGCGTTCGCGCCACCCTTGCCCGATACGACTTTTAGTTGCATCTGGAACCTGATCAACAATCTGCTACGCAAGAGCGTTCTCAAATCTGGCGTATTGAGAGGAATAGCTTCGGAAACAATGGTGTGTCGTTACCATGCTTGGACCACAATTTATTTTGGGACCTAAGCCACTATTTCCACCGGCTACGGCTGGATTTCGACGTGATTGCTTCGGAAACGGTGGTGTGTATAGGAGGATGGTTTCTTCTCTATTAGCCCGTCAACTAGACGAGTAGAGTACTAGCTGAATGATCTTGGTCGGGTCGAAAAGCTCCGGAAATAGTGGTGTGTGGTCCTTGGGTTGGTTCCAGCAGGAAATCAGTGTGAGGTCAGAATACTGACGGACTGAATGGCTCATAATCAAGCACTACTCACTGCATTCGCGGCCTATTAGATCGTACTCTTACGAGCGATTTTGTGCCGCCTCGGTGGCTGGAGGCTTTCCAGTATGTTGCCGACAGCCGAACCACCGTTCGACCCGATCTTCCTCGAGGAACCGCCGCTCAGTCCAAACTACGAAGGAGCGATCATCAGCACAGTCGGCTTACCGTTCTACGCCGATGTAACTCGCCCCGATGGAGTGCCCGCTGACGAGCGCGAGCGAACCATCGACCTCGCGGAACGTATCCTACGTGCCGGCGGCGTTCGAACCGGCTTCGGGCACCATGAGGAAGTCCGGACCTCGATGGAGTCGTGGGCTCCCAATGCCGACGAGGAATGCGACGCTGACCCCGGCTACTGGCGGTCGTCAGTGCTCTTGATGTCTCCCCAAGAGATGAACTTCGGACAGCTGGACGGCGAACCCGAGGAGAGGCACGAGAAAGCCAAGACCGTGCTTGCGTGGGCCAGAGAGTGTATCGACACCGATGTCCTTCAGGAGATCGAGCGGTCCCAAGCCGAGGACATCAAGCAAGCGTGGCGCGACGCCGCAGAAGCCGAACTGACTCAGCGCGAAATCGAGCAGTTTGCCGAGGACCCGCCGGAAGCGCTCGATGGATGGACGAGACTTGACGCCAACCACGACGCTGTCAAGGTCGCATACGTCGCTGACAACCACGGGACGCCGTCGGTTGCAGCCGTGTTTGAGGGTGCTGACGGCGATTTAGAGGCCCACGAGTTCACGCTGGAAGAGTGGCAAGAGAACGACGGCAATCCTCGCGAGGCAAGGCCAAATCGGTACTGTGTCACGACTGACGGCGATGGGGCCTACGCCCAACTTCGGTCCCACCTGTTGACCTTCGAGGTCGAGCCGATGGAGCCACTCGAAGTGTAGGTCATTCCTGCGCTGAGCATGGTCATATCCCAGATACACCACACCGTGTTTCGAGTGTAAACACTACTGTTGTCTGGTGGTTTTCACCGGAAACGGTGGTGTGTTTGCACGCGTGAGCAGTAGTCATTTGATGATGGCAGTGCTGGATCGAATATGTCGTTCAGTGTCAACTGGCATACGCTGTTGGAGGAGGCTGATGAACTCCCATCTGATGCAGTGCTGGTGACGCCACTCTCGCATACGCCATTCCGGATCAGTGAGACACAGGAACACCGAATCATCGTCGACTACGTGGAAAAGGATGAGACACGACCACTCCAGCGCGAACAGTTCGAAACGCTGTTTCGGCGGGTGCATGACGAACCAAATCAGGAGTTCGCTCTTGACCGATTGCCACCCGACGCCGAACCCTTCGCTACGGTCTGGTCGCTCCATCCACGAATAGAGATTGATGAAGACGCCGGCATCATTCGACAGAGCGACCTCGAAACCACGACACAGATCGCTACGACCGGTGATGGGGACGAGGACACCGAGCGCACTGAACCGGATCTACAAGTGTACAGCGACGCACTCCTATTGACCGACGCGCTTGAGCGCCACGACGTCGACACGTTTGGCGATATCGAGACGGATACGCTCGTGGACCTGTACACGATGTTGTCGGATGTCCAGCGGAGTGCCAACGACCTCCGGAAAGAGGTCGCTGACGTCATCCTGAGTCGGCTCCATCACGACCAACCAGTCAGCGGGCAGTTTGGCTCCGTCCAGCGGACCGCACGCCGTCAACGCTCCCTCAAAGACGAGGAGACTGTGCTGAACGCGCTGGAAGCTGCCGGGATTGATCGTGAGCGCGTGACGAGCATTGACCGAGACAAGGTAGACGATGCTCTGGAGGTGACCGAGCTGTCAGAGGCGGATCTGTATGACATTGAGAGTACCGAGTACGTCCGCAAAGCCGATGTTGACGAGGAGACCAAAGAGACCCGGCTTCAGGGACTGAAAGATCGCCTTGTCGCCAGCGATGCTGACGATGATGAAGTTCAGCAGCTGCAAGACGAGATTGTGGAACTCGAAGAGCGCATCGAGGAGCTGACCTCGTTTGATTCCGGGGCGTCCTACCACACTTCTTCAGCAACCGAATAAGCGCTCATCGGTCGTCTGTGCCAGAGTTTCTTGTGGGTAGTGTCGGATAGATACCGAGAGTCACTATCTGAGCACTGTTCAGGTGCGGAAAATCCCGATCTACCAGAACTTTCGGGATGCGTACCACACACGATTTCACCCACGGCAAGGAATAGTATGTGTGAACCGACGAACCGCATTGAGAACTGCCGGCTCTTTGATTTGTGCGACCGGCTTGACTGGTTGTTTGGGAGGGCCAACAGGAGAATCAGAGCAGCCAACACCGGTTGATCTCTCTGGGAGCAAGGCTGACGATGAGGGCGGGATGGTTATTGGACACCATGGTGGCCCGAACGGACAGATATTCTATGAGAATAACAGCCCCGATGGGCACGAGAATCCGGCGTGGTTCCATACACTCGCGTTCGGGCTTTTTCCTTACTACTTTGAGCACGAGCAGAAAGGATGGGAAGCAACTGCAATATACGTGACTGACTATTCTAGCATAGAATACACACTCTCAGAGGAGGGTAACCTGACTATGCCTTCCCCGACAGCTCCAGACACATTCGGCGATGCAGAACAGATGGACTACGTCATGGAAAGTCAGGTTACTGGTGGGATGGGTCCTGCACTCATTCCGTTTTCTGAACCGACAGATGCGGAATCATTCGTGAGCAACTATGAGGGTGAGATCCTCCAATTTGACGAAATCACACCAGAACTGGTCACCTCCTATACACGCCAGTAGTGCCGTACGGTGTCACAGGCACCTCTCTATTCACCGCTCACATCTATTGAAAGACGTATTTCTCAGCCCAATCTAGAATGAAGTTACTCTGGTAGTAGCAACTTCTCACACAAGCTGCTGTTCAGTCAGATCAGGGGAGGTACGTAAGTTCACTCGCTCTTGCGAAGGAGATTGTTGATAGCGAGAGCAGCGGCTGAAAGTCGAAGAGGGCAAGGGCACCGCGCTAGCGGTGCCCGATATGTTCCCAATAAGCCGGTTCGTGTCGGAATCGGCTGCAGCG
>NZ_JAAOHT010000118.1:0-4141 GCF_011440255.1 Haloarcula sp. JP-Z28
GTACCGCGACCGCACCGCCTGAAGATATCCGCCGCCTGCCAGCTGGGAGAACAGCAGACCACAGTACGGCGAAACTATTTTGTCGAAAACGGTGGTTTGTGTAGACAGCAGCGTTTCCATAGGTGAATAGCGCCTTCTGAGCGACGGTGAAGTGACACCGATCTTTAGACCACCGGCATCAACCCCTGACGAGCCGCCTCAAATCCGACTACCTCGACCAACACCGCTATTCAACAGAGCACTTCCTTATGGGCTCTCAACACGGAGTGGCAGGATTCAACAAAGGCGGTCAGGTTATGAATGAGCCGCCGCCGCAGAAAGTCTGCTAGCCTTCTATTCACGTATACATAGTACTAGTTTGAGTACAGCCTATACCGAGAGCGCGACAGGCTCTAGAGGCCTACTGAATCGACAAGAGGGGAGAGGGGAATGGAGCGCGTGAAGAGGGCATGTCAGAGGGCACTCGGTGGGCTCCAGCCCCAAGCGGGGAACGGGCGGGGCCGATGGTGGGCAGGTGTGTCGGATACTTTTCGGGGACCGCCTCCGACCGGCGGCTGTCCATACATACCGGCCAGTATGTATTGAAGCCCCAAGCCGAGTTTCTGACGCTGAAACTCTAGCGCAGAGTCTTGTAGTATCGGCATTAGCAGCATGTCGTGACTCGCGAATAGCCCAGTCCTGACAGCGGGGAAGACAACGACGATTGTGGTCCTTTTCCAACCCGCCCGCCGCAGACGCCCAATAGGCGGCCACTGACGGTAACGCTGCGGACATCTTTATTCACGATCAAGAAGCAGAACAATGAGCGACGACCCGGACCTCGACCAACTCCGGGAAGCGACCGACCACGGCGATCGCCTCGACGAGGCCGCCGGGGCGGATGTGTACGAGGACCTCCGCGAGAGCATGGTCGAGTACCTGGAGGAAATCGACGAGGGTGGGCGTCAAAAGACGGTGTCCGTGTGGGACGGCGATATTGCGGCGCGCATGGCCGCGCTGGAGGACCACCCCGAACACCTCCAGGCGCACGGCGAGGCCCTTCGCGAGGAGCTTGACCTCGACGGGACCGAGCCGCCCGATCGGAGCGAGGTCCTTCGCCTTGCCCTCCGCCTCGGGCTTCGGGAGGCCGCACCCGATAATATGGAAACTGCCCAGAAAGCCAAGCAAGACCACGCTACACGCGGGCTATAGGACCCATATAGCTCAAAACTACCACAGGACTTGGTTGCACAAATGTCATTTTTAGTGGTTCATGAAATTATAAGTAAACTATTCGGCACACACGGATATATCGTAAGTACATATTTATAACAATGTGAATATGACGGAATATATATCTTGTAGTTAATATTTTACGAAACCGCCATTTCACGCCTGAGACCCGCTACGTAACGGGTTTTGAGGACATGTTAACAGTAATGCATAAATTTATTATCTGTCATTTAATGCTAATACCTGTGTCACATGACACAGAGCAATAATAAAATCAAAGCAGTATTCATGGTCGCACTGATGATTCTATCCATCCTTGCGGCTATGCCTACTGTTGGCGCCTCAGAGGCAGGGAATATTCCGTTGACTCGGGATGAAATTGCACAGGAAAAATATGATGTTGGAGGGTTCGAAGGGTTAAGTACTGAAACAAAGAGAGAAGTGGAAGAAATATACGACAGACAACCTTTTGCTGACGGTGTCTCTGTTGAAGATATCGATACTCGTAACGAGTTAGCTCAAAGCGAGTACGACCACGACTTCAGAAATCTTAGCGATTCAACGAAAGAAGAAATTGAGGGGGAATACGACGCGCAATTTGCTGACTCGGACCGGACCAAGAACGTTACTCGGGACGAAATCGCACAGGAAAAATACGGGGAGAATTTTGCCGACCTGAGTAACGAGACTACGAGAGAAGTCGAAGAGATTTGGGACCGACAACCATTTGTTTCATTCAGTGGTGAACAGGATCCTGCAAAAATCCACACGCGGGATGAAATCGCACAGTCAAAATACGGATACGACTTCGAAAATCTGAGTATCCTCACTCAGTTAGAGGTTGAAGACCTGTACGATCAGCAGTTCCCTATCTCAAGGGTTAAACAACCGGATGATGGAGAAGGCCCGGATGACGGAGTCGAAGAGCCAGAGGTCGCTAACTTCCAGATCACCGGTCTGAACGCTCCAGATGTCGAACAGGGGGACACGGCGAATGTTACTGCTTCGATCGAGAACACCGGCGACGCGGCTGGCACTCAGACCATCTCACTGATGGTTGAAAATGAGAGCGTGATGATGAGTTCCGAGGAGGCACTTGATGCCGGTGAATCGAAGGATGTGATGTTCAACGTCGGAACCTCAAACCTCTCACCGGGCACGTATAATGTGACCACCACGACGGCGAACGACACCGCCACGACGACGTTGACTGTCACGGAAGATGATGGCAACGATACCGGTAATGCCACGTTCGAAGTGACCAGTGTCAACGCGCCCGACACTGAGCAGGGGAACACGGCGAATGTGACTGCGACGATCGAAAACGCCGGTAATGCGCCCGGAACACAGAACGTCTCACTGGTGGTTGAAGGCGAGAATATCTCGACCGGGACAGGTGCAGTTGATATCGTGTTCGTCGTCGATGAGTCTGGGAGCATGGAGGACGACATCGATACGGTCCGGAACCAACTCCAAATGTTCTCTCAAAATCTCGAATCAGAAAATGTTAATGCCCAGTATGCGGTCGTGACCCTTGCAGACCAGGTCGTGGTTCAACAAAATTTCACATCGAATGTCTCAGCGACAAACCAGACGCTCGACGAACTGGAGATTGGGGGAGCTACCGAGTATAATTACGACGCTATCCAGACGGCGAATGACCTCGATGGTCGTGAGAGTGCCAAGCGTGTCCTGATCGATCTTACTGACGAAGATTCGGACACGCAGTCGGGAACCCCGAGCCAGCAAGCACTCTCGAACCAACTGAACGCGACGAACACGACCTACATCGCCGTCACACCGAACGCAACGGAACTGGGTCCCCTCTCACAGCCTGAACTCCAGAAGCGCCCGCTGGCCAATATGACGGCGAGTGGCCAGTGGTACGATCTACTTCAAGACGACTTCGGAGAGAGATTCCGCACCGATATCGCTCAGACAGTCATCGACGTGACCAAGGAGAATGCGAAGACGGTCTCACTCGATGCTGGCGACTCCACACAGGTGACCTTCCAAACTAACACCTCGGACCTACCGCCCAGCACTTATAATGTAACAGTCTCTACGGAAGACGACTCCGGATCGACCACGCTCACCGTCACGAGCTAACCACTCCAACTACCTTTTTTTGATCCAGACGTTGTCCGCCAAGAGTCCCGACATCAAGAGGTAGAATACTCTGGAGTATGTTGGACGTTTTCGGAGCAGTTGGTAGAGCAACTCGCCGAAATTGAGGCAAGGGGATCGATAAAAGACCGTATCCGTGTGGAAAGGGGACCTCGTGGCATTCGTGGTGACCCTAGAGGGGCCCCCGAACGCACCCTGACGTACGGCGAGGCCCTTCGCGAGGAGCTTGACCTCGGCGGGACCGAGCCGCCCGATCGGAGCGAGGTCCTTCGCCTTGCCCTCCGCCTCGGGCTTCGGGAGGCCGCACCCGATAATATGGAAACTGCCCAGAAAGCCAAGCAAGACCACGCTACACGCGGGCTATAGGTTCCTATAGGAATACCTGTAGAATCCTATAGGCGGGTATCTACCGACCGGCACCCCGTTGATGCCCTGCGTTGCACGCTTTTCTACAAACACGCAACCATCGAAACCGAAAGTGGCGCGTGACACCGTGAGCGGCCGAAACCAGGTTCTCAACGTGCCTACCTCGTCGCTATTAGTTGCATGAAAAACAGAACTAACACGCAATAATGAGAACCGAGCGAAACCGGGATGGGACATACAATGTTTGGATGAGCCGGGAGGAGTACGAGGAAATACCCCGATCGGCGACGGGTACATACAAGAAATCGCGCTGCGACTCATGGGCGACTGTGGCCTCCGGGTAAATCGCCTCGGGGTCAAGCCCCGAGGCTTTCGCGTGGACTCCCGTTCTATGCCTCGGTAGAGGCAGGGTGTGCGTACTCCCCGCTCACGTTCA
>NZ_JAAOHT010000118.1:4151-6165 GCF_011440255.1 Haloarcula sp. JP-Z28
GGCGACAGCCACTTCGGAACCATTCCGGGTGTGACCCACGAAAGCTATCGGTAGCGGCAGGTCTCACAGTTCGAGTTCTGCAAATGCCTCATCGATAATATCCTCGCTGGGAGCGTTCAGATAGGGTTCGATAGCGGCGAGTAAATCGCCTCGGGGTCAAGCCCCGAGGCTTTCGCGTGGACTCCCGTTCTATGCCTCGGTAGAGGCAGGGTGTGCGTACTCCCCGCTCACGTTCAACGTCCCGCGATTCAAGCGCACATCTACGGGTGCGCCTCCATCGTCTGCGTTTTGCCGACGACGGAGATACTGCAAGCCGATGTTCTTGGAAGCGTTGTAGTCGGCGTGGTTCTCATACCCGCACTGCTGACACTCGAACGACTCCCCGTTCCGGTTATCGTCGTGGGTAAACCCACACGTCGAACACCGCTTCGACGTGTTGCGCGGGTCAACCTGCACGGCTTCGACGCCGTTTTCTTTGGCTTTGTATTCGACGTACTCGTAGAGGCGTCGAAACGCCCAAACGTGTTGCCACGTCGCCTCGGGAATATTCTCCCGAATGTGGGTCAAGTCCTCGAACACGATGTGCGAACAGTCGTTCTCGATGGCTTCCTCGATAAGTTCGTTCGCCACCGTGTGTAGGTATATCTCGAACCGTCCGTACTCTTTCTGACCGACGCTCTCGATGTTTTCGTGGGCGTGGCGAGAGCCACACTGCTGGAGCAAGGCACGACGCTTCTCGTACTCTCGACGCCAGTGGTTGAACTCGTCTGCCGACCAGAATCGCCCCGTCGAAGCAGCGGCGAGGTTGTTCGCGCCCAAATCCACACCAAGGACTGTTCTGTGCTTGGACTCAGATTCAGACGTTCCCTCGCCGGCTTCGACTTTCCGCATTGAGGCATGGAGATACCAGTCACCGTCTCGATATTGTAAGTGCGCCATCCGAAACTCGAAGTCCTCGCCGGAGACGTACTTCGTCGGCGGTGTCTCCGAGTCGTCGGGAAGAATGTATTCGCACTCGACGCGCCCGTCTACAGTTGAAAGCGAAACGTGGTCGCGGTGGAACGTCGCGCTCCGCTTGTCGTAGACCGCGCTATCGGCAGAAAAGTGCGGTTGTGACGTGTTCTCGCCACGTTCGAGACGCGAGACTCCACTTTTGACGGCCTCAACCGCCCTGCGAATCCCTTTCTGGACAAGATTCGCGGTAAGGTTGGTTTGGTCGCGGAGTTGGTCGTAGAGGGCGCGTTCGGCTTTGGCTTTTGAGGTGACGTGGTAGCCGTCGTTGCCGTGCCAGCACCATTCGCTCGCGGTGTTGGCGCAGTGTTTGAACTGCTCGACCGTCTCTCGAAGGGGGGCGTCAGCTCCTTCGGGAGTGTCGAGTTTGATGACGGCGGTACGACGGTATTCCACTGTGTTTTCACATATATACACGGTGTTACTCACACGTTTGGGAGTCGGCCTGCCATCGTAGCGTGGTTTGTGTCATCGGTTGTCGGCTTCCTCCCCGACCTCAAGGGTCGGGGCATCCGCCTCGTACCGCCTGTGAATCCCAGCCGCCGACGGCCATCACGACGCGGGGGTTCATCTGTTCGTTGACGAGTAGGCGTTGGGCGAACCGACGGCGGAGGTCGTGCGTACTCACCTTCTCGAAGTCGTCGTCGGCAGTT
Organism: Haloarcula sp. JP-Z28; assembly: GCF_011440255.1. Taxonomy (NCBI): domain Archaea; kingdom Methanobacteriati; phylum Methanobacteriota; class Halobacteria; order Halobacteriales; family Haloarculaceae; genus Haloarcula; species Haloarcula sp. JP-Z28. Next base: position 5,816 of record NZ_JAAOHT010000118.1, read on the forward strand.
GCTTCAGCAGCTCGCGCAGCTGTCCGTCGAACCACAGCACGGACGCCGGGCTGGGTCAGATCGATAAAGAAGTGCTTGGGTACAATGTTGTGCTTGCTCTGGAAGTATTGAAGATCACGCTCAACCTCGGCGAGGAGGAAGGCACCGCAAGGCTTCCAACCGTGCCGCTGGTGTCTTTCTCAGCTTGGACACAAATTCGGTACTGACCGCTTTCAGTTTGCTTGATCTCAACACATCAGACCTGTGGTATCTCGAAGGCACGCGGGCCGACAAATGCACCGAGCTGAATATGGGGTCGTCGCGCTGACTGTTGGTGGCGCAGTGGAGGTCCTCAACCTTAGCATCGTTCA
>NZ_JAAOHT010000119.1:0-6128 GCF_011440255.1 Haloarcula sp. JP-Z28
ATCGAGCAGATCTGGAAGAGTCTGAAATGGGAAGCCTCTCCACTGATTGTCGAGAGCGCGAACGAGTTCCGCGCTCTCGTCTCAGAACTGTTCGAACAACTCACGTCTCGGCTGAGCTTCGCCAAATTATGGATCGACGAATTCCTCAGCTCTCGCTTGCAGTTCTTCTCCTAAGTACTACGCTGGGAGAGGTCTGGACCGACGGACTCCAGGCATACCGACAGATGGACTTTGACCACCGAACGGTCGTACACAAAGAGAGGTACGTTTCGCCAGAAGGCGTCCATATTAACCAGGCTGAGTGCCTATTTTCGCTTGTTCAGCCGTGGTTGCGGAAGTTCCGCGGCCTGTCCAAGCAGGGCTTGGAACAGACCGCTCACACCTTCGGCATCGTTCGCTCCCTCACCCTGGCTGGGGAATCCGTCCAGTCAATCGCTGATTGTCTCGTTATTGGGGCTTTCCGCAATTCTACATAAGAACGAAATTAATATCTTCTGAACGGTCTGTAAAGATGGAGGGCACGTATTTATTTACAACAGCATTCTATTATGATAAACTCGCTCTGGGTGACGATAGACAAATAAGTACTGATAGTAGATTACTAATGAACCAATTGTGGTGTTGTATTCCTTTTATTTATGATTCTTGGAATAGAGCTTCCGATTATTCACTTACAGGATACTCACTCCGGGACTATGCAGTTCACGAACTCAATACTATTCACTGTGTTACATCTCCTTTCTCCGGCGTTCCACTCACTGAGCCCTGTTGTAGCCGAATCTCACCTTTATTTTCATTCTGATCTTCAATGTATGTTCCGCCGTCTGCGCGGGTACCATCATTATTATTCACGAATAGCGTGCCTGCTGACGCAGGCGTTGCTTTGATCTGATTCTTGGCTTGGAGCTCTGTGTCTCTCAAGTCAATATCCGCTGATGAGATTAGTGTGATTTTATTATCGCTTGTGAGCGCGCTGCCACTGAGATTCATATCGCCGCCGTTAGCGGTTATTTTCATCTCGTTTTTGCTCTCGATTGTCGCGCCCTGAGCGTTAACTTCACCTGAAGCTGAGAGCGTGACCTTGTTTTCGCTGTTCATGTCTGCATCAATAAGATTGAGATCACCGTCATCGGCTGTTAGCTTCATCTCGTTTTTGCTCTCAAGTGTCGCGCCCTGAGCATCAATTCCACTGCTCGAGGACTTCAGCGTTATCTTATTCCCGCTGTCCAGAGTTCCTCCTCCAAGATCGATCCTCTCACTGACATCCAACTTTAGTTCGTTGTTCGTAGACAATGTCACACCACTTTTCAGTTTCACTGACCGTGTGCTGATATCGACTTTGTTGGCAGTGATATCATTTTCCACGACCAGATCAACCGACGTGTCCAGCTGCGCAGCCTCAGATTCTGTGTATAATTCCTCACTACTGTCGTACACACCATCACCGTCCTGATCGTTGAATGCGACGGCATTGAATGGGAGCGATGCACCAGGTTGTATCGTCACGGTCACGTCTTCGCTTCTGGTATTTCCGTTCGCATCTTTGGCGGTGACAGTAACTGTATGATCGCCACTGCTCCAACCACTGGTGTCAATAGTGTTCTCAACGGATTCCTTGGGCTGATCAAATTCTCCATCACTGGGCAAGAGTTCCCCGCTGTTGCCCTGGTTGTCGGCCCACGTCACCGATATGATGTCCGTCCCGCCCCTGCCAATGTCATCAAGGGTCGCCGTGAGGTCGAAACTACTGCCCTGTGGAATAGACTCCGGGTTCGCAGTTGGTCCACTGGTAAACTGTGGCGCAGTACTGTCTCCTGTGCCTGAAGTTGAGCTGGCCACGTTGACTGTGAACTGCACCCGCTCGTATGCCTCAATAGTACCGTTGCCATTGAGGTCCCGTTCCACTGTCACAGTTTCTTTCCCCCCCAAAGAGGGCGCTGTGTATTCGATCTCTACGCGCCCGTCCTCATCACTTGGGCTGGTCACGTTCGCTGTCCCGCCTGTCGCAGTTGCCTGGACTGTCACTCCACGCTTTGGATCGTTATACTCGTCTCGCACTTCCACCGTGAGGTCCATGGTGTCGCCTTGGTCAACTTCGGACTGATTGCCAGCTATCTCAGTCAAGTAGACAGGGTCAGGCTGTGTCACATCTGCCCCAACACCGACTTTTGCCAGTTGGAGACGGTATGAGTCTCGGACTCCCCCTCCTCGGTTTGCATCGACTTTGACCCGAATGGTCCGAATCTGCTCATCAGAGGCGAACGGGTCGGTTTCTCCCGGAATATTGGCTAATGAAGTGACCTCGTGATTGGCACCGAGTAGTTCGCGCCACTCTGCGACAGCCAGCCGTGTCGGGATGTCTAACGTGACGTTTCCGTCTGTTGGTTCAATGGTCACCGTCCGTGTTTGCGTGCTCATCGGTTCAAAATCAACAGATGTACTCCCGGCCTGAGTCTCGCTCAGTGAGCCATTGAGGAACACAAGTGTGATCCGGTCGCCCTGAATGATTGACTGGCCGGAAATTGCTAGTGATGTGTCTTCGCGCTGGAATTTGTTGAACACGACACTGTGTTCGTAGATGGTCTGTGGCGGATTCTGGTACTCGCTGTATAGAGGGCTGTATTTGATAGCACCTGTATTGTATCGCGTGTCAGTTTCGTTCCACAACTGAGCAAGATTTTCATCAACAGGGCTTCCAGTGATATTGATTGCATACGCTTCCCTGCCAGTATCAACTGTTCGCACAGTGCCCGGAGCTGGCGGTGGATTCCTGAATAATGCTCTTGACGGGTACCTGACTCCCAAATCAAGCGTGACCGACCTTGGCACCGATGCGTCGGGCATTGAGGTGACTGTTGTACGCAACTCTGTCATTTGTTGCTGGACTTTCTGGTTATGATTGAACTCAATGCCCTCGTTCTGATTGGGAATCCCAAATGCTTGCCACGTAGAGAGTAGGACGATTAGAACACCAAACAATAGTACAGCCCCGATTTGTATAGACTGTGCTCTCGTGTCTGTTCGAAGCATTATTTAAACCTCAAATTGGAGACTGGAAGATGAACCCATGTACGCGCATAGCTGATTATAAATAATCTAGCGTGGGGGAATATTTATGTTACAGGGTCTTATTCCACCAGACTCAGCGATGGTCGTCAGCGTCTTTCCAGATGCGTGGTCCAAGACATTTGCTGATTATCGTCTCCAGCGCTTCTGGATAGCAGGCTTGGTTGCAATATTTCTTCACGCTGTGGCTGATCCTCTTGTCACCTATTTTGCTGTTAATGTGTACGGCGTCGGAATAGAAACAAATCCTTGGTTGTCTGGCTATTTACAACAAGGATGGCAATCATTCTTGCTGGCTCATATTCCACTGTATCTGATGATATTTGCATTCTTTATATCATTTAGCTGGCTATTTTCTCTTGGCTCGGAATCCGAGAAACAGCAAATATACACACTTTCGATGGTGCTGTGGCTTCTAATTACTCTCTGGGGGATATTCATTGTAGTGAACAATATCTGGGTACTGCTGACTGGGATTGCGTAGGAATACGGATTTATTAAGAGTCCCAAACTATCTAGCATAGGCTATCGGTTCGCCCGTTCGATACATTTAATTGATGATAGCCTCGAAAAACAATTTCAATAATAAACCGACAAACATCACAACGTTGCAGTGCGATTCAAAATCCCGGTTATTTATAAAATGGAGTCGCTCGCTGAGACAGAATTCTGTCCGTGTCTCTCAACCTGTGTAATAATATTCGTCATTGGATTTCTGCTCTCTATCGAGCTGACTACCCGGTTTATTAACCCGAGGTCGGCCAGTTCGATTATCTCGCCTGAACGTGATTCCAACAGAGGATAAAAACGTATTCATTCCATTTCGCATCGATTGAGGTGACGCTGCATGACCCTGTTTCCCTGGAATCCCGTCAAAAACAGTTAGTCGGTCAGCTACTCGGTCAATTACGAACAGATCGTGGTCAACAACGAGTACTGGTTGGTCTATTCGCTCACTGAATTGCCGGATATGATCAGCAATGGACACCCGCTTGTCGACATCTAGGAATGCAGACGGTTCATCAAGAAGATATACGTCTGCATCACGTGCGAAACACAGCGCAATCCCGACACGCTGTAATTCCCCACCAGAGAGCGATTTCAGAGGCTGATCATAGAACTCTTCTAAATCGAATGGATCCCGTATCCGTGTCTGAAATGACTGTGAGTAGATATCTGTGACTTCCACGAATCGTTCCCGAACAGAGTCTGTCGTGTCCGGCGTAATATATTGTGGCTTATATGATACTGTCGTGGCGTCTGGAATCGTCCCTTCATCAGGACTGAGACTACCTGCGAGGAGTTTCACAAATGTCGTTTTTCCAAGAGCGTTTTCTCCGAGGATTCCAATAGATTCACCGTAGTGAATCTCGCCTGCTTCGACGGCCAGTGAAAACTCATCAAAACATTTCTTGAGGCTCGGATATTCAAGCGTTGCTTCACCAGACTTGGTTCGCCGCTGGTTAGCAGATGGGAAATCAATTGAATTCCGCCGAATCTGGACATTCTCATCTTTCAATCGTCCATCCAGAAATTGATTGACGCCTGTCCGGACTGGGAGCCGTTGTGAAACAACTCCGAACCCACCTGGCTTCCCATAGAGGATATGTATTGCATCAGAAAGCAAATCCAGCATTGCCAAATCGTGTTCAACAACCACAGCTGCTGAATCCGTCTCTCTAACGTGGTCACGGATTGCATTGGCTACCGTGAGACGCTGTTCGATATCTAAGAACGACGAAGGTTCATCAATGAGGTAGAGATCAGCATCACTCAGCAGTGTTCTCGCAATCGAAACGCGTTGTCGTTCCCCACCAGAGAGGTCAGCAGTTGGCCGGTCCAAAATTGATTCTAACTGGAAGTCTTCGACGAACCGATCAGGATCATTTGGCTGATCTGATAACTGTTCACGGACGGTTTCGCCCTCCGATTCAGAGACGGTTTCAACACGCTGTTTTTTGTACGCAGCCGTCACGGCTCCGTCTCGGAGTCGCTCGAGGTGTTGTTGGAGTGTTGTCCCACGGAACCGCTTGATTGTCTGGTCCCAGTCTATCTCCTCATCTGTGTGTCCAAGATTCGGCTTGAGCTGGCCAGATAGGCAACGGAGTGCGGTACTTTTTCCGATTCCATTTCGACCAAGCAATCCAATAACCGATCCGTCTTCTGGAGCAGGAAGATTGTATAGCCGAAATCCATTATTGCCATACTGATTGACTAACTGTCCTGTCTCAGATGGGAGTGGAACGATCTGAATCGAATCGTTTGGAATCTTTTTTTCGATTAATCCGTGTTCCTTCATCACCAGTGCGTCATCAATGTGCAACTCACCGTCAGCGGTGATATGGAATCCTTCATGACCAGATTGGTTCAATGGATCATATTTGATAGCAATATTTTGTACCTCGTCAGTTACCTCTTTTTGATCAATGATTGCGACGTATTCGTCGTCCTGTGAGTCGGACGGTGGAGTCATCAATAGTTGTCCTGTAATCTGCGCGCTAGTCGATATTTATACGGAGAGACTCCTGCAACCTCGCTTCGCAGCGTAGGTATTGGGGAATAAGTATTTGAGGAGGGAATATTTAATCATAACGATGGGCACACTGCTCGGTTCACTGCCTAGTACGACTTCAGTCCTGAACTGCTAGATTTAGCCGAGAGACAGCTTGAACCGTGTATCTAGCGATTCACGGCTGAAGCGGCACTAGTGTGTATGTGACATATGTTCTGTGTGGGGCCTGAACACGGCGGGTTCGAGACCGTCTATTTATATACTCCCCTCCCATCGGGTGTGATGCGAAGGTCGCTCCGGGCAGTGTTCTCGGAACGACACCCCAACGCCACCCCCGTGGTGGGTTGGGTCACTCGCTTAGAACGCGAGGCCACCGAAGCCTCGTGTTCGTGTATGAGGATTCCACCCCTGCGGTCCGCCGTCAAGATGGAATCTGATGTGAGCCCACGGACCCATGCAGTAGTCAACATTGGCGTAGGAACCAATGTGTTAGCTTCCGACGGAGTGCAACCACTTCCGCCGCTGATGTATATCAGCACATTCCGGTTGA
>NZ_JAAOHT010000012.1:0-73304 GCF_011440255.1 Haloarcula sp. JP-Z28
GCACCAGTCGGTCGAGACGCCGGTCGGCCTCGACACAATTGCGCCGACAGTGTGCGACCTGCTGTCGCTTACGCCGGCGGCGGAGTGGGACGGGGCGTCTGTCGCTCCAGCGGTCCACGGCGAGGCCATCGAGGACCGCGGTCCCATCGTCTCCGCAGCGGTCCGGGGCGAGAGCGTGACCAGTCAGCCGATTCCGCGGAACCGTGCGGATGGGGAACTCCTCCTCAGCGCACGCGACGAGCGCTACACGTACATCGAATTCACAGAATCGGGCCACCAGGAACTGTACGACCGGACGAACGACCCCGAGGAACAGGTCGATCTGTGTTCGGGCTCGACGGATGCCGACCCGCCTGCAACCGTCCTCGACCGCCTGTCGGATGCCGTCGCCGACCACCTCGCCACACTCGACAGCGACGGGACGGGGGCTGGAAACACCGAGGCATCCGACGAGATAACAGCACGATTAAAGGCACTCGGTTATCAGTAAGGCTGTATGGCGTCCGCTGTCGTCACACCGGCCCGGCGACAGCAACTCGTCCGGTTTTTCCTCGTCGGTGTGTTTGCTGCATCGGTCCAGCAGGCGCTCCTATGGCTGTTTACTGATATCGGTGGCCTGAATTACATTTTCGCAGCCGCTATCGCCATCGAATGTACGATCCTGCTACAGTACGCTCTGAACAACGCCTGGACGTTCCACCGGTCGCAGCATTCGAGCCTGCGGGAGTACGTACTCGGGCTAGGGAAGACGAACCTCGTCCGCGGGACAGCTATCCCACTTCAATTAGGCCTTCTCTACGCCTTTGTCACCTGGGGCGGCGTCGTGCCGTTGGTCGGGAATGCCGGGGCCATCGTCATCACAGGTGTGTATCGCTACGCGCTTGATGCCCACTGGACGTGGGGTTAGACGGTCGGGACGGGGACCTCGTCGAGCACGCTCTGGATGACGGTTCCCTTGTCGACTTGCTCGACGCGGGCATCGGGCGTTAACACGAGCCTATGGGCCAGCACCGGCTGTGCGACCCGCTTGATGTCGTCCGGTGCAACGTACTCCCGGCCGGCGATTGTTGCCATCGCCCGCGTTGCCTCGAACAATCGCTGGGTCCCGCGCGGTGAGACCCCCACATCTACGCGGTAGTCATCTCTGGTCGCCCGGACGAGGTCAGCCATGTACTGCAGCAGGTCGTCGTCGACCGTAACTGTCTCCGGAACGCTCCGGAGTTCTTTGACTGACTCCGCGTCAAGCACCGGTTCCACGGTCGGACTCTGTGTCGTTCGACCGGCACGCCGCCGGAGGAGTTCGACCTCGCCCTCGCCGTCAGGATAGCCGAGTGATGTCTTGGCCAGAAACCGGTCGACCTGTGCTTCGGGGAGTTCGAAGGTCCCCTCCATATCGACGGGGTTCTGCGTGGCGATGACAAAGAACGGTTCCGGCAGCTCGTACGTGTCCCCGTCGACGGTGACCTGTCCTTCTTCCATCGCTTCGAGCAGCGCGGACTGGGTCTTTGGCGGTGCGCGGTTGATCTCGTCGGCCAACAGGACGTTGGCGAACACCGGTCCTTCGGTGAATTCGAAGCTCCGGGACTCCTCGTTGAAGATGTGTGTCCCCGTGATATCGGCCGGCAGGAGGTCCGGCGTGAACTGGATGCGGGAGAAGGACAGTCCCAGCGCGGTCGCGACGCTGCGGGCGGTCAGCGTCTTCCCTGTGCCGGGAACGTCCTCAAGCAGGACGTGGCCCTTCGCGACGACCCCCAGCAGCACCGTCTCGAAGAAGCCGCGGTCAGCGATGACGGCACTCCCGATCTCATCGAGGATCTGACTCGACACCTCGCTTGCCTCGGTAGCGTCCATAGCCTGTCATGTTACGGGTCCGATAAAGGGGTGTCGAGTCCGAAATCGAAACCCCTAAAGAGCAAACGGCGGTACTGATTGATGAGCCGAGGTAGCCTAGCCTGGCCAAGGCGGTTGCTTCGAGAGCAACTGTCCTCACGGACTCAGGAGTTCAAATCTCCTCCTCGGCGCTTTCTGACGGAACAGTTCGCTGAGCGACAGCGCTGTATCTCTGACGGAGCATATCCGGTCGACCGCCCGTCAGGTCAGCAGGAAAATCAGCACGCTGACCGTCATGACGATGAGAATAAACGCTGCGGCCAGCGCACCGCCCATCGACACCATCGCGTTGGCAGTCGAGGCCAGCGTCTCGGTCCGGTCGTTTCCGAACACCGTTACCGTCGCCTGTTCGCTCGCCATCCCGGCCTCGACGGGTTCAAGATCGGCGATGGCCCTGTCGACGAGGTCCCCAATGAGCGCAACGATCTCCTTCTCAGAGATAACCTGTCCGACCTGATTCTCGGCTTCGACTGTGTTGACGATGTGGGTGTCGCTGGTCATCACCTCCATCGTATCCACGCCTTCAGCGGCGTCGATGATGCGCTGGCGGAGGCCCGGCTCCATGTTGTTGCCGTCGATGAGTACGTACGCCGCCCGCTGGTCGTTGACCTCGAAGACACAGACCCGGATTCCGAGCGGGCCGATACCCTCCTCGGGCTCCCAGGGGGTTTCATCCCAGGCGACGCCACAGCGGAGTTGGCCAGTTTCGGCGTCCGTGAGCAGGCTTCCAAGCTGTCCAGCGCCGTGAAGCATATCGAAGGACCGCTGACTGCCGGGAACGACGTGGCCGAGGTCGTCGCCTTCGAGCCCGTCGTTGCAGTTGTGTGCGTCGACTAGAAGCACGTCGTCGAGCCCGTCGGCCCGCGCTTCCGACATCGCAGAGAGTCCCACGGCGTACTCCACGTCGTCGGCACAGCCCGGCGCGTACGTGTTCACGACGAGCGCGTCGGAGCCAAACGCCTGTCCCGTCAGCGTGGCCTCTCCCTCGGTGACCCGGTGTCCTGCCGTCGCTTGGCTGTCGTATTCGATGTTCTGGTACGCAGTCTCGGCCGTCGACAGGATCTTGTCGACTTCCCGTTCGGTGACGAGGTTGAAGTCGTGGCCGGCGGTCGCGTGTGGCGGGAAAGCAAGGCCGTCAGCCGACTCGGCGACGCGCCTGGGGAGGTTGCCACCACCGATTTCACCCATCGGACCAGGGTGAATCATCGGCAGGACGAACCGGGCTTTCTCCTCGCCGTCCGGCCGGCGGACCGACAGCAAGGTGACTGGGACGACGGCTTCTTCGCCGATCTCCTCGAAGAACTCCTCCAGTTCGCGCGTGCCCTCGGCAATGTGGCCAATGAAGCCCCGGAGGAAATCGAGTGCGGAAACACCCAGCGAGGAGCGCCACGGTTGGTCGATAACGACGAGGAATAGCCAGACTGCCAGCGCATAGATGACACAGATAACCGCGAGAATGATGAAATCCTCCGGGATGAACCCCTGTACCTGCGGGGGGACCTCTTCCGGGCGGGAGAGGTACTCCCGGAGCATCGGGTCTTCGAGGATGAACGCGGTTGCGCCGCTGTATATCGCCAGCAACACGGCGGCAGTGACTGTCTGGACGCTCGCCGGAATCGTCGCTTTCAGCAGCGAGTGCCGCGAGACGGCCATCAGTATCAGCAGCCGGAAGGCGAATATCGATGCCAGCGCGACCAGCAATACGTCGAAGACGAAGTTCTGGCCGAGGCGGACAGTAAAGACGGCGATAACGCCGGCGATGGTCAGCATTGCAATCGTGATGAGCTCACAGATGACCGCAAGCAGGGTGGCCCGGTTCGGGGTTAATTGTCCGCCCAGCTGCCGGTCGACCCACGGCGTCACGGCACTGGCGATTGAGGTCGGCAGGCCGATGAGAAACACGCCCTGCCAGGCGTCGTCGAGGATGAACCGCGAATCGAACGCAACGATACCAGTCATCGCCGCGATGACCAGTGCAAAGGCCAGGCTCGTATACCAGGTCGGAGCCCTGAAAATAAACCGCGAAAGACTAGCGAGATTTCCCTGTGTCGCCGTCATTTATGTATCACATCCTACGCGTGAATATAAAACCAGTTACATCACGCTGCAGCGATTACTGGCGAGCGACAGACTGCTGGTCACAGACCGACAGGAAGTTCTCGAACACTTCCTCGCCCTCTTCGGTGTGAGCGACCTCTGGATGCCACTGGACGCCGTATATCGCTTCGTCTGTGTTGCTCATCGCCTCGACGCCACAGACATCGGAGGTCGCGGTCCGCTCGAATCCGGGCGGGACTTCCTTCACTTCGTCAGCGTGGCTGGCCCACACACGCGTTTCGGGATACAGCGAGCCGAGCAGCGGGTCGTCATCATCGAGGATGTCCACCGTCACGTCCGCGTAGCCGCCGTACTCGCCGCCGCCGACCCGACCGCCGAGTTCGTCAGCGATGAGTTGCATCCCCAGACAGATCCCGAGCACGGGCACGTCGAGATCGAGATACTCGGGGCAGTTTCCGATATCGTCCATGTCGGGGCCGCCGGAGAGAACAATGCCGTCGGCGTCGATCTCCTCTGGCGGAGTCGTGTTGTCCCTGAGCGAGACATCGACACCCATGTCACGGAGCGCGCGCTGCTCCAGATGTGTGAACTGTCCGTGATTGTCGATAACGTCGATTCGGGTCATTACTGACGCGAAGGCTGCGAAGGCGTATATATCTCCTGATGCGGTCGACGGTTCCCTTTGCGACTGGCTTCAGGGCCACTCTCGAAGTGTTTGGCGGATCTCGTCGAGAACTGTCGGGCCACACAGTTCCAGCGTCACGGTGTTGCCGTCGTCCGAGGTTGTGAGGTGCACTGCCCCGCCGTAACTCTCGACGATCCACGTCGTCAGCCACAGTCCGACTCCTTTTGAGTGGCACAGTTGCGTCTCCACGCCGCTATTGAGGACATCCCGTTCGTGCTGTGGAATCGACGGACAGTTATCCCCGATGTGGACGAATACGGTTCGACCGTGTTCTTCGACTGAGATATACAGTGTCGGGGTCTCTTCGCAGTGGACGACTGCGTTCTCGATAACGTTCCGGAGCACGGTGTCGAGCATCCAGTCGGCGTACACCCGCGACTGTTCAGGGAGGTCGAGTTCAACAGTTGCCTCCGGAGTCGACTGCGTGATCTTTTTTGCCTGTTCTCTGACGCATGGCACGAGGTCAATCGGCTCCTGCGCACGGCGGTCCGCATCGAACGCGAACTCTATCTGTCTCGCCTTCTCTGTGGTAGCGATGATGCCATCGATAGTTCCGCTCAACTGCTCGACATGTGCGCGTGACTCGGGCCTGCCGCGCTCTGCCGTCTCCCGCTGCAATTCACCGAGGTGTCCGAGTGCAACATTGAGGTCGTTCCGCAGGTCATGCCTGAGGACTCGAAACAACACTTCGTTGCTCTGGGCGAGGCGGCGTCGAGACCGCCGGAGTTCCAGCAGCCACCCGAACAAAATCCCGCCGAACCCGCCGACTGCGACCCCGCTTGCAAGTATCGACGGGATCATCGAGGACTGCGGTACCGGGGCGAGCAATACGACGATTTTGATAACGGTAAACAGCGCGACACCCAGCCCGCACCACTCCGCGGCAGTCCATATCTGGTCGCCAGACAGTCCACTCACCGGTAGCCAGTAGTTCGCTGCTACCAGGGCTAGCGCCGGTGTCAGCCCCACGCCGAGGATGACCACGTCTACCGGGGACGGCCGGACGATAGACATGCCGTGGGCGAGTAATGCGCCGGAAATCACGACGCCCGTTGCGACGACATATCCCGTCCCCAGCGACTGTTTCGTGAGCGCTGGAGAGGTCACTTTAGTAACTGGTTACTACGTGACTACTTATCTGTGCGGCAGTAATTATCAAATAAGATATTTAGAATCACTCCGAGTCGTCATAGCGGTCGGCCGCCGATTCGAAGCCCAGTTCGGATTGCTCCTTAGAACGGCGCTGTTCACGCTGTGCGATGGCTTCGGGGTCCGGGTTCGCGTCATCGTTGATTCGCGCCCACGACTGATGAATCTTCGCGTGACACCACCGGCAGAGAAATACCGTTATTTCGTGAGATAGCTCGTCGCCGCCGTCGCGGTACGAGAGATGGTGTTCCTCCAGCAGCGGTCGGTCCGCAGAGTGGGCCATCCGTCGCTCTTCAAGTCCGCAACGAACACACTCCCGGTCGTGGTTTCGGGAGCGGAAATGCGGGCAGTCGGCCCAGTCCCATTCCGGCTCCGTGTCCGCGTCATCTGGCGCAATTGCTGCCGGACAGCGAAAGTCATCAGCACTCCGGGCATTGGCGAATTCGGGGTCGTGACGGCCGTGTTCGCGCGCCCAGCGACACTTCCCCTCGCTGGTGACGAAGTCACACCGCTTTACGTGGTCGTACGGGTCGTCAACGCCGACGGATGTCCCCCCGGGAGCCTTTTCCATGCGAGGTAATGAGTGTCCGTGCCCCCTCAAATCCACCGTTCCGACAGAAGACTTTTTGCCTGCCTACGACTTCGGCGGTGGTATGCGGCTCGTTCACGACCCCGACGGCGCGGCACACCCCCTCGCAACGGAGGTGGAGTACGCCGAGTCGATACTCGAACAGGGACGGGGGCTGATGTTCCGGTCATCAATTCCCGACGACTACGCGCTCGTCTTTCCCTTCGACCACGCGAGCCGACAGTTCATCCACATGCTGTTCGTCCGGTTTCCGCTTGATGTGCTCTGGCTCGTTGACGAGGAGGTCCAGGCTGTCGACACCCTGCAACCCTGGCGCTCAATTGGCTACGCGACCGCAGACACTGTCATCGAACTACCCGGTGGCGCGGCGTCGGACGTTTCCGAAGGTGACACGGTCCGTCTGGAATCCTGAACGCGACAGGCGTGTGGCGTGGTAGTCAGTTCCGTCACCTTTTAGACCGTGAAGGTTAGAGTAGACACCACTATGTCGGAACACCCGACGGAGGATAGAGGAAGTCGCCGCGAGGCGGCTGGCCGCGAAATTCGTGGCGCGTGATGGAGCATCTTCTGTGAGTCAGAACACATTGTTCGAGGGGCACCCAGCGATGCGTGCGCTCTCAGATGTCGGTGAGGTACAGTTTTTCGACACGACGCTGCGTGATGGCGAGCAAGCCCCTGGCGTGTCGCTGACGCCGGACGACAAGGCTGATATCGCCCGCTCGCTCGATGCGGCGCGTATCGACGTCATCGAAGCCGGGAGCGCCTGTACCGGCCCCGGCGAGCGCGAGACGATTTCCCGCGTCGCGGGGCTTGACCTCGACAGCACTGTCACCAGCTTCTGTCGTGGTATCCAGAACGATATCGACCTCGCGCTTGACTGTGGTGTCGACGGCATCAACCTCGTCGTCCCGGCCAGTGACAAGCACGTAGAGCAGAAGGTCGGGACCTCCAAGAGCGAAAACGTCGACAACACCGTCGAACTGGTGGAGTACGCCGTCGACCACGGGCTCTGGGTCGAGGTCATCGGCGAGGACGGCTCCCGAGCCGATCTGGACTACCTCGAAGAATTACTCGGAGCCGCCGTCGAGGCCGGCGCAGACCGCATCTGCTGGGCCGACACCGTCGGCCACGCGACGCCGGACCGCGCGCTCGAATGCGTCTCCCGGCTCTCGGACCTGGGTCCGGTGAGCACACACACCCACGATGATCTGGGGCTCGCAGTGACGAACGCTCTGGTCTCCATCGCAGCGGGTGCGGACCTCGTCCACGGGACGATAAACGGCATTGGCGAGCGCGCCGGCAATGTCGCCCTTGAAGAGGTCGCCATTGCGCTCGACCATGGCTACGGCGTCGAATCGATGGCCCTCACCGAGGTGTACGACCTCGCTCAGCTCATCGCCAACCGGACCGGCATTCCGCTGGCTCCCAACAAGGCGGTTGTCGGGGAGAACGCCTTCACGCACGAGTCCGGCATCCACACCGACGGGACGCTCAAAGACGACTCGATGTATGAGCCGTACCCGCCGGAGAAGGTGGGCCGCGAACGCCGACTCGCGCTCGGTAAACACGCGGGCCGAGCCGGTGTCGAGGCGGCACTCGACGAGCATGATGTCGAGGTCACCGATGACCAGCTCTCGGAGATCGTCAGTCGCGTCAAGGAGATCGGCGACCGCGGCAAGCGCGTCACCGACGCCGACCTGCTGACCATCGCCGACGAGGTGACCGGCGACGCGCGCGACCGCCGGGTCGAACTACTCGGCCTGACCGCCGTTTCCGGCTCCGACACGCCGACAGCGAGCGTCCGACTCTCGGTCGACGGCGAGGAACGCAAGGAGGCAGCGGTCGGCTCCGGACCGGTCGATGCAGCGATGAACGCTGCCGAGGTAGCACTGTCCCACACCGCCGATGCGACACTCGAAGACTACCACGTGGACGCCATCACCGGCGGGACGGACGCGCTCGTTACGGTCGAAATCGAGATGTCACGCGGCGATGACCACGTCGTTGTCTCCGCCAGCGACTCAGACATCACGCGGGCGTCTGTGCGCGCAATGGTCGATGCGATGGACCGCCTTGTCGCCGACGACGAGGAACCGCTCGTCGCCGACGACTGACGGTACGACAGTTCTGTTTTAAATACGTAGAATCAGTTCGCACCTGTCCGCGGACCACGGAACGTCGTTTTGTTACTTGTGTCCGCGGCTGGCTTCGTGGTACTGGAACACTGTTTCCATGCCCTGCACCAGCGCGTCAAGGTCGACACTATCCGTATCGAACTCGCGGTCACGCACGGACTGATAGATGTCGGCCCACCGGTCCCGGAACCGTGCCTCGAGCTGCTCGGTTTTGATTTTGTCGATGAGTTCGGCTTTCCGGTCAGGGTTTTCGAGTTCTTCAGGTGTAACGAACCCTTCTTGAAGGGCCAACACGACGATTCCCGCAGTGTAGTCTCCTTCCTTGACCTCTCGCTCCCAGGTCGTGAGCCAGTTGCCGATTCGGGCCATCTCCTGCAGGTCCCAGATGAGGTCCCGGACCGTGCCGTAGTCCGCGAGATCGAATTCCGGCGAGTACATCAGGTCAACGGCCGCGTAGGGGAACATTACCATGTTATGTGCCCCATAGGTTTCGGCCCCGCTGAGGTTCGCAATCCGTGGGTTCTCGTTGACGACGGCGCTGTAATCCATCGCGTTTAGCGTCTGTCGCATATCGTAGGTGAACACGTCGTAGAACTCCTCAACACGCGGTGCGTCAGTCAGGCCCCCCTCAAACTCCCGCCATACACGCTCGATAAAGGAGAAATATTCCTCGCTTACCGCTGCACGACTCGGGTCCACGGCTGACGGGTCCTGAACGAGGCGTCGGGCCTCTTCGAAGGTGTCTCGGTCCCCGTCGTTCTCGACGATGTCGTCCAGAATCGTGACGTACATCGTGAGTATCGTCTTCTGTGTCCGGACGTGGTCGGCGTGATCCGGGTGGACAGAGGAGAGCGTAAACTCAGGGAACAGCGAGTAGATCCACTGCCAGAGGAACCGATCACGCTCGCCACAGATCCGTTCGTACTCGTCTGCCAGTTCTGCAACCTGGTCCGGGAGACTGGTTGTCCGAACCTCTTCAAGAAGGTCCTGTGCATCAACCGCCGGTGACTCAACACTCATTGTGACTGCCTCCCGATAGTTGCACCCTGAATATCGACACAGGCGGTAGAATAATGTCCAATTAACTGGTGTTTGGGTGCTTCTACTTCTTCAGATTGAACGGTCACTGCCTTGGCGCTCTTGCCCGACTGCGAGTCGGTTCCGATCAGTTGGTGTCCACGGTCCATACATTTGAGAGGCAAAGTTGCGCTTATAGTGGTACTGACGTGTATGCTGCTAGTAGTATATTATTAACAAAGTAGTTGGTCAGCTTTACTCCGAGTTACGTACCAGTTTTTCAATTGCTACCACAAAAGAAATATCTACTTACTGAAATATAGCAGCTATCTGTGGGTGATATGTAAAAATAAGGTGACAATAATATGTTTGCTGGCGGCAATATCCCTCTAAATAAGGTCACACAGCGCCAGCAGAACAGTCGCGCGAGTTATGCCTCGAATTCAGTTGCCACCGAGCCGCCGCGGGACGGTGTCACCAGCACCGAACGGTTCCCTTCGACTTCGATACGACAGCCAGCCATACTGAACACGACCAGCCCGTCAGGACTCGGGGTGCCGTCCGTCTCGGGACGGAACAGCCGGTCCAGCGCATCAGGGTCGATACAGTCACTGATTCGGTCATCGAGGTCGACAGGGTCGATACCCAGGGTGTCGGCTACGGCGTGGACGATGGTTTCGCTCAGCGGTTCATTGGGTGTCGGTCTGTAGACCAGTTTTGCCTGGGACATGATTCGTCGCTGTTTGTCTCTTGATCAGTGGTTCAAAAGGTGATTGTGGCTATACAGATACCGCCCGCCGGACTGGTCACTAGTAGTATAGCGCCGCTATCAGCTATCGCCGAACACGAGTTCGAGCAACTTTCGCTCGCTGACGCGGAGGTGCCGATTGACCGTCGGCTGTGACACGTCTAAACTGGCCGCGATTTCCTGACCAGTCGTCTCCCGGGGCCAGTCGAAAAAGCCACTCAGATACGCCGTCTGAAGGACTTCGAACTGTCTGTCGGTGAGTTGCTCCTCCAGTGCCGACCGGACCGTCTCGTCTCGTTGACCGTCGGACTGTGCGCCGTCACGGCGCGCGATCAGTGTGACGTTCGCGTAGCGCTCGCCGAGCTGCTCGACGAACTGCCGGACATCAGTCTCACCCGAGACGACAACTGTCACAGTGAGTCCATCCGTTGACGTTCGGATCGATTTCAACCGCCCGCCCTGCTCCAGTATCGTCTCTGCAACGGTCTGACCAGTCACGACGACCTCGTAAAACCCGTCCAACTGGTCGGTCGAGATCGACCGCGCAGTGTCGACACGAGCCATCGAGACTATCTGCTCCTCAACGACAGCGGGGTCACAGTCCGAGATAGCGAGGAAGAGACGGGTCGCACCGTCGCTGCGCTGTACGGCCCCTTCACAGATGACCGGGGCACCGACCTGGTCTGAGAGGTGGGTCAAGAAAGACTGTGGGGCCGACAGCGATAGTTCGAGCTCGACGGTCCCGTCGCCGGCCCGCCGCTGTCGGGACTCAACCTCCTGTATCGCATTCGCGATGGTCTCGCCGAGTTCGGCAAACACCTCCTGAAGCATCTCGTCGAACCCGTCTTCCTGCTGGGCGTACACCGTCAAGACACCGTAGACGAAATCGTCGTATTCGAGCGGAATGCTGAGTGCTGACTGGAATTCTCGGGAAAGTGCCTCCGTCCGCCAGTGGTCTCCTCGAAGGTTATCCGCCACTGATGGGACGATAGTCATCGCTTCGGACTGTGCAGTCTGGACGGCCGGTGGCCCGCCCTCGCGCTCCAGCGACAGCGAGATGGCGTCCAGATAGCTGGCGGTGTCGCCCGCCCACGCTCTGGGGACGAGTTCCGTTGCATCCTGTCGGCCGAGCCAGGCGAAGGAGAACCACTGTGACTCGGCCAACTGGTCACACACCGCCTGCTCTATCTCCTCGGTGGTCTCCGCTTCGACGAGCACCTGATCAATCCGGCGGATGATGGCATTGACTTGCTTGAGCCGTCGCAGCTCCCGGTTCTGTTCGCGGCGCTCGGCCTCGCGTTCACGGAGCGTCGTCTCGCGGTCCACACGTGCGAGCGCGGCCTCTGCGCTGGCGGCGAGCAGATCTACCATCTCGCGTGTTCTGGCGTCGCTGTGTTGCTGGCCCAGTTCGATGTAGAACACGCCGTGGTCTTCGAGCGGGAGGCAGAGCCGCTTCGCGTCCGCCGTGACCGGCCCCGCCCCGAGGTCGATGCTCTCGCCGGGGGGAACTTCGACAGCGCTGTCCTGCACGAACACATCCCACGCTGTACTCTCGCCCGGGCCGATCGACGCGGCTCTGTCTGCCTCAGTATCGCCGACGCTGCGAAGGGTGTTGTCGCTTCGGTCGAACAGGTATATCGCCACGTCGGGGAGCTCCAGCACGTCGACGGCCGTGTCGAGTATCTGCTCGGCCACGGCCGTCTTGGTTTCCGTATGTAGCAGTTTTCTGGTTGACTCGTGCAGTGCCGCGAGTGTCTCCTCGAACCGCTTCCGGTCAGAGATATCTCGAACGACGCCGACCTGCCGGTAGCTCCCGTCCTTGCGGTCGTACGTCGTGAATTTGGTTTCGATCGGCAGCGTGTCCCCGTCAGCGGTTCTGAGGTCCGTCGTCAGCGTGCCCACATCGCGCTCGCCCTCGATGAACTGTCGCGACATCTCTGCGGCCTCCTCGATGACGGATTCATCTGCCAGCAGCGTCGCGTTCGACCCGACCAGCGTGTCCTTATCATAGCCGGTCATCGACTCGACGGCACTGTTGACCGTCTGCATCGTGAACGCCTCGTCAAGTGTGTAGATGCCGTCCTCAATGGTCTCGACGATCCGTTCGTACTGTTCGAGCATCTCCGTCCGCTCGTGGCGCTCGGTGATATCGTGGACGATTCCCAGATACAATTCTTCGCCGTCCCACTGCTGGGGCTCGAAGGCGATTTCGACCCACCGCTCCGTGCCACCAGCAGAGCACGACGACGTTAGCGGTGTTCCCGGTGACTGACTACAGTGGGCTCTAAGGTCAACGTCATCCAGACCTGGGAAGAACGTCCCTATCTGGCTTCCAAACACGTCCGATGGGTCTGAGTCGAGGAGGTCACAGAGGTGGTCGTTCCCGGTCCGTATCTCCCCGTCAGCGGCAGAAACGACTACTGGCTCGGGCATTCGCGCGGCGAGCGTCTCCAACAGCACAGGAGGGGACTGCTGTGCCGGTGTGTCGCGTGCCGCTTGTTCGTTCTCCTCCGTTCCACCGACCGGCTTCTCCATACCGTTTCACGGCACTTGCCATGGGAAAGGTTGCTTTCAGTATACGTACCAGAACACGAAGAGTGCGTGTCCGTTAGGTCCGGATACGTCTCAGTCGCTCCCGCTGCGTCGACTGGCGAGGTGAACCACGTCTTCGAGGCCAGACACATCGTGGTCCGGTGTCACGTCGAGTTGCGTGTCGACCCGATGTGGGCGACGAATAAACGCCGAGTCGATCCCGGCCCGATGTGCTGCCTCGATGTCGGATTCGTTGTCGCCGACGAACAGGGCATTACTGACGTTGAGGTCGTCCATCGCCCGCTCGATGTAGTACGGCCGCGGTTTCTTCCGGCGGAGGCTCTCGACTGTCGGCTCGCGTGCCCAGACGGTGTCGAAGTAGTGGCCGATATCGAAGTGCTCAAAGGCGAAAGCGACGGTGTCGCGCTGATTCGAGGAAACCACACCCAGCGGGCAGTCTAGCCGGTCGAGCACAGATACATCGGCGTATGGCTGTTTCTCTCCGGCCCGGATAAGCGCCCGCTGGACCGCGGTCAGGGCCTCGTCACGAGCCCGGAAGAACCGCTCGGGGTCGATATCGTACTGCGTACAGATGTCGGTGAGCTCGGGCACTGTCACACCGATGCTCATCGCCTCGACGTGGGCTGTCGACGGCGAGACCACGCCCAGTTCCTCGAATGCCTGGCGCGCGCCGACGTAGTGTGCATCCATGTCCGTCAGCGTCAGCAACACGCCGTCGTTGTCGAAGATGACCGATTCGTACCCCATCACGTACTTTCAGGGCGGACAGACGCAGAAAGGTTTCGCGTCCTCACAGCCCGAGATCCTCACTGCCACTCCCGCTCTGGTCGAACTGTTCCGGCGATCGCCCGGCCTCGTCGATAACATCGTCTGTCACGACGACCGGACAGTCTACCCGGAGGGCAATCGCGATGGCATCCGAGGGGCGAGCGTCAAACACCATGTCCTTGCGCCGGTCGTCGGTGTACTGTTCCGCGTCGATCTTCCCGTAGAAGGTCCCGTCGGCGAGGTCGTCGATACGGACCCGGTCGATAGCTCCCCCGAACTCCGTCACCATCTCGACCAACAGGTCGTGAGTGAGCGGGCGCTCGAAGGGTTCGCCGTCGATAGCCAGTTGCATCGACTGGGCCTGGTCCGTGCTGACAAAGATTGGGACGATCTCCTCACGTGCACGGAGTAGAACGACCGGCGTGCCGCTCCCTTCCTCGCTGACACCGACGCCGACCCCTTCGACCGTGGCATCGTGTTCCATGAACCAGTGTTGGGCTCGCTGGTATGAAAAGCTACCCCGGCGGCGGTTTCAGGGGCCTGTCCCGTGCGCTATCATCTGACCGACTCCAACTATGTCTTCGTCGGCCGGGCCGGCCCCGCGACGCGCACGCCAACCATTTCACCCAGCGGTCCGATCTCGGCGCGATGACGTGGTGAGTGGGCTTTGAAGCGGGAGTAAATCGAATTAAAACAGACGATAGAACACTCAAATCGGGCAAATTCGACTTAATTCGCCTTTTCGGCTTGCCCCCTTCATATGCCATCCGACCAGAGAGCCAAGCGGAGGCAACGACCACAATGAAACTCACTACGATTGCCGGCGGCCTGCTTGCCGTGCTCGTCATCACGGGCTCGGCGGCGGCACTTCCCGGCGCAGCAGGCGCACAGGCTGATGACCACGCGGACAACGCACAGGCAGACAACGCTGCTGAGCAAGCAGCGAACGACACTGAACAGGCAGCGAACGAAACAGCGAGCGCTGACGAGAACACGTCGGACGGCGCCGCCTCGGCGTCTGACCGTCGCGGCCCACCTGCTGACGCCGGCCAGGCAGGCGACCAGCGTGGCCCGCCGTCGGACCTCCCCGAACAGGTCCCTGATTTCGTCAGCGAGATTCACACGCTCATCGGACAGAAGCAGGCCGGCGAACTCACGGGTGATCTGGGCGCACAGATCAGCGACCTGACCCCCGGTGACGAGAGCGACGCGGCCGAGAACGAAACCGAATCGCCGTCTGAGAGCGGTGGCGCGGACGACGCTGCTGCGGAGTCGACTGAGGACGCGGCTGGAGACGATGAGCAGTCCACTGACGAGACGGATTCGGATGAGGAACAGGCCACTGACGACGACAGCGACGAGTAATCCCCCTGACCTGACGGCTCTTCACCTGCCGAGTAATCAAGCGCGGTTTTTTTGCTTGCTGAACTCTGAGTGATGGGTATGGATGACACCGCCGAGTCCAGCGTCCACGCTGGCGACGGAACCCGTGACCGCACGACGGCAGACCTGCTTGCGGGTGACGAGGACTCGTCGGCGTCGGAATCGTCGGGTGAGATGAACCGGAAGCGGGCTCTCCTGTTCGTCTCGCCGTTTCTCGCTATCGGGCTGTTTGATCTGGCCCTGCTACTTGGCTGGGGACTGGACCCGCTGTGGGGGTTCATGATTCTCCCGCCGATACTGTTCGTCTCAGTGCTTGGCTGGATCGCGTTCCGAACCGGGTTTGCAAGCGACCGGACCGGGGACCCAGCCGCCGATAGCCACGACTGACCGTTCGCGGTGTCGGTAGAACACCGAATGACTGCCCGCTTGGTTGCGGGTGCCTATTCTTCGAACAGGTCGTCGACGGCGGCCCGTGCGGCAAGGGCAGCGTCGTCCGCGACCTGTGCCTCGTCCTGACGACTGTCGGGCGCGTTGACGTACACGTCGACGTCCAGTACGCCGTCTTCGAAGGTGACAGTCACGTCGAGGTCCTCGACCGCGCCGACGTCGTACCGAGAGAAGACAACGTCTTCGGCGGCGGCTGAGGCTGTCTCGACGACCTCATCGTCTGTCGGCATCGCCTTATGCGCCGCCAGCGCCGGGGCCGCCGGCCGGACCCGCGCCGCCTGCGCCGCCGAGCATCTGCTGGAGCTCGCTCTGGAGCTCTTCGAACTGCTCCTGAACGCGCTCTTCCTGCTTTTCGAGCGTCTCAACGCGGACTTCGAGGCTGTTGACCTTCTCTTCGAGGTCGTCCTGTGCCTCGTCGAACTCGGTCTTCACGAGGAGTTCGCCGACCTCGCGGTACATGGTCGAGTCCTCGTCGATGTCGTCAAGCTCGTCGAGCGCCGTCTGGGACTCCTGGAGCTCCGTCTCGGCCTGCTGTTTCTGTGCGGCGACCTGCTGTGCTGTCTGCTGAAGGTCCTGCAGTTCCTCGAGCTTCTCCTGTGCTTCAGGCGGAAGATTACCCTGCATACCTCCAGAGTTGGGAGCCGGAGTGTTAAACCCATGCATCTAGCTCCGAACGCGGGTGCTGGCACCCCGGCCCGTTCAGGGCCCAGAATGTCCGAAATCGGCGTATACCGTCCAAATTGACGGGGAGAGTCAGCTCCACGCACCGATAGTAGAATGACGGGACATTCGGCGTAACACGTTTGCGTCTCACAGCCCTTACTACAGTATGTCCCACCCGTCACCGGAGACAGCCGCTGACCCGGAGGAGTTGGTCGCTGCGCTACCGGACCCGCCGGCACCGTGGCAGCGAAGCGACGCCAACGGCGGCATCGTCGAGTATCGGATTCCGGACGACGACGGCGTCTGTGCTGCAGCCAAACTTGTTGTTCGCCCTGAGCTCTTCGACGATAGCGCGGTCCGAATCGACAGAAAACAGGGCTGCAAGGATGTCGGAACAGGGAGACATCCAGACGTTGAGAGCGCTGTCGACGTTGTTTCCACAGAGCTCTCCGCTGCGGTCGGTGAATAGCTGCCGCGGCTGTCTACGCTGGCCCGTCGGCCAGCCCGGCGACCGTGACGTACAGTCCGAACGTCGAGATGACTGTTCCGGCGAGCTGTGTTCCTGCGGTCGCGAGAAAGCCGACATCAGTGTACAACAACGGGGCGAGCATGAACCAGCCGCCGAAAATCGTTGTCAGGACGGCCGGCGGTAAACTCGGCTCGCCGGTCACGCGGAGCAGTTGGAGGTTTCGCACGGTGAAGACGAGTCCGAGAAGCCCGCTTGAAGTCACGCTGCCGGTAAACGCGGCTGATGACCCGACGACAATCGGGAGCAGTGCTCCGACGAGACAGCCCAGAACGCAGACGGCAGCCGAGGCGACGAGAAACTGAGGCGCGGGTTGTTCTGACACGGCAGAGAGTACGGACGATGTTTATTAGTTCCTTATCCCAGCACAGATGGGGTTACTCCGGCGCCTTCTCAATCGGCGCTATCTTGATTCAGCGAGAGAATCCCGCCCTTCCTGCGAAAGACGAGCGTTCCGACGCTCAGTCGGAACCGAGGACTGAGCAGGGCGGGAGTGAATCGCGTAAGCTCTGGTGAGAAACTGCCGTGTTACTGCTGTTATTGAGTCTCCAGCGTGTCGAGTCCGGCTCCTAACACCTCTGTATAGGCTTCCGAGAGAGTCAAATCGTTTGCCTCTGCGTAGTCTTTGATACGTCCGTGGATTGCCCAGTCAATGTCGATGTTTGGCCTCATCGGTGGACTTATTAGACATTGAGACTGATTATACTTTGGATGAAGCGTGCCAACACGTTCGCCGTGCGACCGCTTTCAGACGATGGTAAGCAGGTGCTACGGGACCTGTTGGACGCGTGTGCCGCTCTCTGGAACGAGATAAATTACGGACGCCTCATGCGCTACAACGACGAAGACGGCTTCGAGGGCGAAGACGTGTGGGACGCCGATACAGGCCGACTTGAGGGCAAATACAAAGCCGTTCTCGGCGCATCCACCGCTCAAACTGTCCGGCGAGCAAACAGCGAAGCGTGGCGCGGGTTCTTCGAGAGCAAGAAGGCGTATCACGACGAGTCAAACACGTCGGTTACGGAACACCCGGAACCGCCGGGCTTCCGTGGTCTTGGAAATCAGAGATTTCCAATGGTCGGCGAATCGTAGATTCGCCTCGACAACGAAGACGACGGACGTGTTCTCAAAGGCGTTGTCCGAAAGGACGCCTACACCATCGAGTGGGGTGACCGTTCTCGGCTTGAAATGGTCGTCGGAAAAGAACTCCGTGACAGGCACAACAGCCCGAAAAGTCGTCTTCGGCTCGAAATCGTTGGCGACCCGAACTGGCCTGATTACGAGGACCAGAGCCGGTTGGAACTGTGGTACGACGAGACTGACAACACGTTCAGGGCTTCGCAACCCGTGACTGTTTCTGATGATGCACGGGACACTCCACTGGCCGACGAGAAGGCCGCTCTGGATATTGGTGCGAACAATCTCGTTGCCTGTACCACGACAACTGGCGAGCAATATCTGTACGAGGGCCGTGAGTTATTCCAGCGATTCCGTGAAACGACACGAGAAATCGCCCGGTTACAGTCGAAACTCGAAGAAGGCAGGTACAGTAGTGAGCGCATCCGGCGGCTGTACCGGAAACGCACTCGTCGCCGCGACCACGCACAAGAAGCACTGTGTCGTGACCTGCTCGAACGACTGTACGCCGAAGGTGTCGATACCGTGTATATCGGTGGCCTGACCGACGTACTCGAAACGCACTGGTCGGTCGGAACCAACGCCAAGACTCACAACTTCTGGGCGTTCAAGCAGTTCACCGAACGACTGGCGTGTACCGCCGAAGAATACGGTATCTCGGTGGAAGTCCGGTCGGAGGCGTGGACCAGCCAAGAGTGCCCGCAGTGTGGTTCGACGGGCCGAACGACACGGCACCAAGACACACTCACCTGTCAGTGCGGGTTCGAGGGCCACGCCGACCTTACGGCGTCAGAGACGTTCCTGAAGCGGCAGATAGAGCAGGCAGTTAGGCCGATGGCACGGCCCGTGCGGTTCGAGTGGGACGACCACGAGTGGTCGGAGCTACCACGCTCTCATGAAAGTCCCAAAGAACAGCGCACAGACCCAAGTACCGTCCACCGTGACGGGAATATTGCTTCCGGGGAATCGGCATAGCCGAGACTCCTACAGAGGAAACCGCGCCGTTCACGGCGCGGAGGATGTCACGCGACCTCGCCAACCGCCCGCTCGCGCAACTCCCCTGTCAGGTGCATCCCATGCTGGTCGATGCGCCTGACGATCCGCTTTGCCTGTGTCGGCTTGAGGTATTTGTCCTCGATGGCGGCCCGGACCACGACACCGAAACTGCTCGTCACTTCTGCCCCCAGCCCCTGCGCCATCCGACGGACGGTGCGGTCCTCGGAGACGACAGCCACGGCTGAGCGGTCGTCGCTGTCGCGGTGGGCTAACACGCCAGCGAGTACCGTCACAGCAGCGCCAAGGTCGGCATCGCCCAGCAGGGACTTGGCCTGGTCGATGTGGTCTTCGTCGACGCCAGTGTCGATGCCGTTCTCGCGGTACTCGGTCAGGTTCGTCGCGGTCGGTTCGACCTGCACCTCGTCGAGGACTGGTTCCGGGATGACGATATCGCCGTCGAACGCGTCCAGCAGCGACAGCTCCCCCACCTGACCCAGCGAGTACAGCGCCGTCGGCCCGACGTAGATGCGGGTCATAGCTCCGCGGCTGTGTCAGCATCGAGCTCCAGATCAGAGAGTTCGAGCTGTGTCGTCAGGTTTCGCTCGCGGGCCACGTCGAGCCACTCGGCGATGGAGAGGTCCGCGAGCTGTGCGGCTTCGGCCGCCGACACGTCGCCAGACTGGTACTGCTCGACGGCGACGCGAAGTCGGAGCGTCTCCAGTCCCTCCCGGAGCGCCTTTCGAATCGTTGTCGACCGGTCCTCGGAGAGCAACTCGGCGACGTCGTCCAGTTCCGCTTTCTCTTCGCTCGGGAGCCGCGCGCTTATCGTCGGCATGTTTGCACAGTCATCCGCCGTAAACACACATCAAACTACGGGTCGGAGAACCGCCTGTCGGTTTTCTGAAACCCTGCGTGGAGCGAACGTCCGCCAGCCAGCGTGGCCGGAGCGGGCGACCACCAATCCTTAACGCCACCGGGTCCCACGGGGAGGCAATGAGCGACGAAGCACACGCGTTCGTTCCCGGCCACATCACGGGCTTTTTTACCGTCGACCGGGGCGATGACCCGATTGAGACCGGTTCTCGCGGGGGCGGACTGGCCCTGTCTGACGGCGTTTCTGTTACCGTCAGCCGCGGGGCTGAGACCAAGGTAACGCTGAACGGCGAGCCGATTGAGGTGGAGGCCGTCGAGCGGGTACTCGACGCCCTGCGAACCAC
Source organism: Haloarcula sp. JP-Z28 (assembly GCF_011440255.1). Classification (NCBI taxonomy): domain Archaea; kingdom Methanobacteriati; phylum Methanobacteriota; class Halobacteria; order Halobacteriales; family Haloarculaceae; genus Haloarcula; species Haloarcula sp. JP-Z28. Next base: position 19,962 of record NZ_JAAOHT010000012.1, read on the forward strand.
GGCGACCGTCACCGCCGAAACGCCGCTCCCGCTCGGGTCCGGCTTCGGCGTCTCCGGCGGACTAGCGCTTGGCACTGCGCTGGCGGCCAACGCCGTCTTCGGCCACGGGCTCTCGTACAACGAACTCGTGACCATCGCCCACGGCGCGGAAGTCCAGTCCGGTTCGGGCCTTGGCGATGTCGTCGCGCAGGCTCGCGGCGGCGTGCCGCTCCGCCTCGAACCCGGCGGGCCGCAGTTCAACTACCTCGACGCCATCCCGGCCCGCAGCCGCATCGAGTACGTCACGCTCGGCGAGCTGTCGACAGCGGACGTGGTCGGCGGCGACACGGAAACGCTGACTGCCGCCGGCGAACGTGCACTCTCGACCGTCGTCAAAGAGCCGAAGCTCTCGACGTTTATGAAGGCCTCCCGGCAGTTCTCCCGCGAGGCTGACCTCCTGACGCCGGAGGTGAAAGGCGTCATCGACGACGTGGCCGAAGCCGGCGGGGACGCCGCGATGGCGATGCTCGGCGAGACGGTGTTCGCGCTCGGGACTGGCCTCTCCGACGCCGGCTACGACGCTGCTATCTGTGCCATCTACCCGCCCGGCGCGACCATCGAAGACGAGCGCTGAGTTTATTATTGCGTAAGATGTGAACCGTCTCCCTTATCCGCGCGGACCCATAGCCACAGCTATGGACTGTCGGCAGTGTGCCACGCCGCTTGACCGGCCGGGTGACTACTGCCTGGTCTGTCACACTGCCAATACGGACGCCGTCGTCCTCGAACTCGACCGCGAGCGGGCGACGGTGACCTCGCTGCTGGACGGGTCGGTCGTCGGCCAGCGGACGGTGACGACGACGCCGGAAGGCGAAGGGAGCGACGAAACGGTCGTCGTCGAACTGCGGAACTTCGCCGGCCTCGTCGCGGACGAGGTACGACGAAAACGGCCCGAGGAAGTGTACGTCACCGGCGACCGCGACGTTATCGCCGCCGTTCGCCCCCAACTGCACTACGAGTTCTTCCGCGTCGAGGGCGACGACCCCGTCCAGCGGGTCATCGACCGTCAGGGCGAGCCCGCACTCGAAGTTGTCGACGCCGCGCCGGCGGAGAAACTGGGCGGGAGCCACTCGACGCTCATCGGCGGCCGGTCGGGCCAGCGAGTCATCCAGACCGTCGCCGGCCACCCTCACGTCAAGAAGGTCATCCCCGGTCCCATCGACGCCGGCGGCGCGAGCTCGCCGACGGGCGTCCGGGCGAAGGCCACCCGCGCCGACGCCAACGGTAACGTCCGGGTGCTCATCCGCGACGGCTCCAGCGTGCAGGAGAACCGCGTCGTCACGACGGCCGGCGACCGCGAACTCGGCGAACACGTCCGGGCAGATCTGAACGAGGCACTCAGGGAAGCCGAGCTACAGGAGTGACTTTGCGTACTGCAGTCACGCTATGAGAAGGCCGGCAACAAGCACGGCGGCCACCGCGACTCCGACGACACCGGTCCGGTGAACGGCCGGTAACGACGTTCGAACGTCGAGGGCCATCGGGAGCGCATGGAGTGCGGCGAGCGCCAGATAACCGACTGGGGAGACAAGCGGAAACGCTACCGCCCCGACGGCCAGCAGACAGAGGCCGACGACGCCCGAACCCAGATAGCCACGTCCGCGCACGGGCTGCCCACCCCCTTCGAGGACCCCACCGGTCCAGCAGTAGCCGATCGCCGTTGCGCCGACCCACGCGTGCCAGAACGCCGCTTGTGCGGGTATGACACCGAGGAGGCCACCGATAGTCACCGCTGTCGCAGTAGTATTGACCGTTCCCCAGGCGAACATCGCGTCCGAGAAGCGGACCGAATCCGGTGCGTGGAGGACTGTCAGGCCGACGAAGCCACTGATTAAGACAGCCCACAGCGCCGTGGCGAACAGCGCGCCGTTAGCGCGGCTCGACCACGTAATCGCCTGCGTGCCACCCCAGCCAAACAGACCCGCCGCCGCGCCCGATAGCAAGAACTCCGAGGCGGTAAGCTGCCCGCTCGTGGCCGGCGCGACCCGCTGGAGGCGATTGCGAACTCCGTCGAACGCTGCCATCAAGCGACGGTTTGCCCGCCTCCCCCTTGAGTTATGTCGCCGCGGGTTCGCCGGGAACCGAATCTCGAAGGCCTTATGTGGCCGCTCGGCGGACAACAGACCACTATGGCTAGCAAGAGCGGAAAGACCGGCAGCTCGGGCCGTTTCGGCGCTCGCTACGGTCGCGTGTCCCGACGCCGCGTTGCGGAGATCGAATCGGAGATGAACGAGGACCACGCCTGTCCGAACTGCGGCGAAGACCGCGTTGACCGTCAGGGCACGGGCATCTGGCAGTGCAGCTACTGTGACTACAAGTTCACCGGCGGCAGCTACAAGCCGGAAACGCCTGGCGGCAAGACTGTTCGACGCTCCATTCGGGCCGCACTGTCCGAAGACGAGGAGTAAAGGACTTTCATCCCTATCTCTCAGCTATGAGCTACAAGTGTTCACGCTGTAAGCGCGACGTGACGCTGGACGAGTACGGCGGCGTCCGCTGCCCGTACTGCGGACACCGCGTCCTGCTGAAGGAGCGGTCGCCCGACGTCAAAGAGATCAACGTCAACTGAGACTGTCGGTGACGCGGTTGATAGTCGACGGCCGGCTGCGCCACGTTGCGAACGGCTTTTCTGGGGCAGCCCTGTGACCGATACGAGGACGCCCCATCCCGAACAGTATGACTGCACCAAATCAGACCCGCCTGACAGCCGAGTACAGCAGCGCCGACCGGGCTCGCGCCATTGAGCAGAGCATCCGTCCCGAAATCAACGATATCGAGGGCGACCGGACGACGGCGCGGCTCAGTCGGGACGGACAGCGGGTCGAACTCACTGTTGCGGCGTCTGACCTCGTTGCACTGCGGGCGGGTATCAACACGTGGCTGACGCTTCGCGGCGTTGCTGAGAACGCTCTGGTGGGACGGAAGTGACGAGAGCAGCAGTGAAATAGCGAAAGCGTCGCGGCAGCCAAGCGTTACTGCCGGTAGCGGTCCGGAACGTGGGCTGCAATCGAGTCGGGAACGTTCCCGAACACGACCGGGGCCAGGGCTGCCAGTCGACGACGCAGGAGCCCGTAGGTCGCGCCAGTGAGGAGGGCTGCGGCGACGACCCACCGGAACGGCCCGTCAAGCACGACGAATAGTGGTGCACCTGCAAGTACCATCAGTCCCACGTCGGCGGGCGCACCGTCGTACTGTATCCATCGCTTCGGCGGCCGCCACCGCCCACGAACGTGGTCGTACACGGCACGTTCGGATGTGGCCTCCCACGGACGGAGTTCGAGGCCGCCGCCGTACCGGTCCATCCGGCAGTGGAGTGCAGCGCCCATCAGAACGAAGGTGAGCGCAATGAGCAGCGGTGTCTGGAGGATGGCGGCGAACCCAGCAGCCGGGACAACCGCGAGTGTGTACCCGCTGGGGTAATGCAGCGTGCGTCGATGGCCCGAGTACAGGTCGAGGTCGGGAAGAACGCCACCGACGAGGCCGCCAGCGAGCGCTACAGCGGTGTGGTCTGGCGCAAGGACGAGCAGCGGTGTCGCAATGGCGAGCCCCGCTATCGCGTGCGTCGGCAGCATCATATACCTGTAGAAGGGGCTGTAGCCGGTATAAACACGTCGCTGGGTTTATTCGCTGTCGTACCACAGTTCACTGCAATGAGCGATGGGTCCGGCCGGTCCGACAGTCGTCCCGGGACTATCGGCCTCGAGGACACGTTCAAGAAGCTCTTTCGTGACGGGCGAACCAACGCGGTCATCGCGTGGGCGCTCGTTGCGATTCTCACGGCCGTGTTCGTCGAAAGCGTCTTGGAAGCTGATTACCGGTGGATACTGTTCGTCAGTGTCGTCGGCTTCGTCGTCCTCGTCCCGCCGGTGGCGTTCCGCGAGTGGCGCGTGATGCTCCCCTGGGAGTTACTCGTTCTCGCGTTGCTCCCAATCTTAGCCCGCGGGCTCGTCGGCGGCACTGTCGGAACCTTCGCCAGCTACCTCTCACTTGCTGCACTGGCCCTGCTCGTCATCGTTGAGCTTCACATGTTTACCGATCTCGCGCTCACGCACTGGTTCGCCATCGGGTTCGTCGTCCTGACGACGCTTGCCGCGGTGGCGGTCTGGACGGTCTTCCGGTGGAACGCCGACCGGTTTCTCGGGACGTCGTATCTCACGACCAACGAGGCGCTGATGACCGAGTGGCTGTACGTCACCCTTGCCGGACTCGCCGCGGGTGTGCTGTTCGATGGCTACTTCAGACGGCGGGACCGCCGTCTCTGGCGTGGTATCCGACGGATGGTGCAGCGATGAGGCTGCCCCGACCGTCGATGCGGAACCAGCGACGGACCACCCGCGCGATGCAACTCGTCTTGCTTGGACTGGTCGGCTACGGCATCGTCGCCGGTCAGCCAAAGCCGATCACGAACGGCGGTATCGGTCTGCTCGTCACGTTCCTCCCCGCGGTGATGCGGCGAAACTACAATCTCGCGCTTGACCCGTGGCTCGCCCTCTGGATCACGACCGCGGTGTTCCTCCATACGCTCGGTTCAGCCGGGCTCTACGGGCAGATCGGTTGGTGGGACCACCTCACCCACGCGATGTCAGCCTCACTCATTGCCGCGTTCGGATATACGACAGCCCGGACCATCGACCTCCACAACGACGCGATTCACATCCCCAGACGCGTCTTTTTCGTGTACATCTTCGTCGTGGTGCTCTCCTTTGGCGTGATCTGGGAACTGTTCGAGTTCGCACTCGATATCGTTGCCACCGAAACGGGTGTCACGATGCCGCTGGCGCAACACGGCCTTGATGACACGGTCCGGGATACGATGTTCAATTCGCTCGGGGCGCTTCTGGTCGCGGCGTTCGGACAGGCCCACCTCACTGATGTTGCCGAGACCCTTCGGGAGCGGCTGTTCGTTGTCGACTGACGCCGGGTGTGTCACCGGATTCGATGGCCAGGAGGCTCCGAGAGAAGCCGTGTGCCATCCGCAACGTTTCGCCACTGTGGTCGTTGAACGTGTGCGTTCGTTGTCTGGCAACCACTGTCGCCGCAGAACAGTTATTACGCCGCAGTAACGTGATTGAACAGCATACCAGGGTGATGATTAGAAACGACCTCGACGACATCGCGTTTGCGGGAGCGAGACAGACCGGTGCTGCCAGCCGAGAAATTGAAGTCGTGTATCTCGATTCCGACGCGACGGCACGAAAGCAGATACATGAGAGGCTGACGGACCACCACACCGAAATAACGGTGACGAGCGTGGCAACGACAGATGCCGCGCTCGAAGCCGCCGCATCGACGGATGTCTCCTGTCTCGTCCTCGACCCGACTGGGCTGGGTGATATCCCGGCTGCACTGGTGTCGAACGACCGCTACCCGGTCGTCCTCTACACCGACACCACTGCGCCGGACAGCGTTGCGCCTGTCTTCGACGACGCGGAGACGGTCGTCACGAAACAGGCGGACGGACAGCCGCTGCTGCTGGCGGAGAAGATCGTTAGCGTCGTCTCAGCCCCAGTCGACCGGACCGAGTCCGCGCTGCGGGATGCAGTGTCCGGAATTGAATCGCGTGCTGAAGCGAACGAAATCGCTGTTCTGCTGGCGGATGATGGGACAGTACAGTGGTCAAGCGAAGCGGTGTCGGCATTTGTCTCCGGCCTCGACGAGACCTGCCGGGTCGAGGACTTCTACGACGCCATGGATAGGGCACTGCCCGACACGCCCAGCGGCCGTCGGCAGCTACAGCGGCTCCGGGATTCCCCGACCGAGCCGGTTGCCCTCGGGGTCTCCGGCACGGACCACGACCAGTATCTCCTCCGGCACGGGTACGAACTGCCGGACGCCACGGGTGGGCTCACGCTCGTTCTGCTACGAGACATCACCGAGACCGCTCGGCGTGACGCTCGCACGGCGCTCCTTGATCTCCTCGTCGAACGGGCACAGGACGGGCTCTACACGATCGATGAACGTGGTGTCATCGACTTCTGTAACGATTCGTTCGCGGCGACTCTCGGGTACGAGCCGGGCAAACTGTGCGGGACACACATTTTGGAAGTCCTCGCACCCGGTGAATTCCCGAAGGGACAGGCGGCCGTCGAAGAGTTACTCGAAGCACCTGAGCAGGAGAGCACGACCGTCGACCTGGCATTTCGACGAAAGGATGGCACCGAGCGAGAACTCTCGTTCAACCACACGTTGACTCACGACGAAGCCGGCAACTACAACGGAGTCATCGGCGTCGCCCGAGACGTTACGGAGCGAAAGCGCCGTGAGCGAGAGTATCAGGAGATGATGGAGCGATTTAACTTTGCGCTCAAGGGTGCCGAACTCGGCGTCTGGGACTGGAACCCGAAAACGAACGACGTCACCTTCGATGAGCGCTGGACCGGAATGCTCGGCTACAGCAAGGATGAACTGGAGCCACACTACGAGTCGTGGGCCGATCTCGTCCATCCAGACGACCTCGACCGAGCGGAACAGGCGCTCGGGAAGCTGAAGACTGGCGAAACCGAGCTGTACCAGTGTGAATTCAGAATGCGGACGAAAGACGGGGACTGGCGATGGATTCGTGACCTCGGCAAGGTGTTTGAGTGGAACGACGACGGCGAGGCGATCCGGGCTGTCGGAATTCACCAAGATATCACCCAAGAGCGGAAACGTCAGCACGCAATCGAACGACAGCGTGACGAGCTGGTAACGCTTGACCGAGTTAACGTTCTGGTTCAGGATCTCATCCGTGCGCTGGGAACGACAACGACTCAGGACGAACTCGCCGAGACAGTGTGTGACCGGATTGTCGAGTCTGAGCTGTGGGATCTGGCCTGGATCGGTGAGCGATCTGGAGGCAACGGCAATCTCACTCCACAGGCGGTCGCCGGCGACGACGAGGAGTGTCTCGATAGCATTACCAGTGCCGATCAGACCGACCCTGGTCCGGGTGAAACGGCGCTTCGGACGGGAACGATTCAGACGACGACCGTCGAAAGCGGGACCGAATCCACGTCGTGGGAAGATACCGAGGGTGACCGGGGAACCCGCTCTATTGCGGCGATTCCAATCGTTCATGGCGACATCGTCCACGGAGTCTTGTGCGTGTGTACCGACCAGCAGGATGGATTCACGGCACGTGTCGCAGAGAGTTTCGCCGTCCTCGGCGAGATGCTCGGCTTCGCGTTTATGGCTGTTCAGAACCGGCGGCTGCTCTCCCACGACAGGATCCTCGAACTGACATTCGAATCGCGAAACGCTGATACGCCCCTCATCTCGGTAGCGAACGCATACGGGTGCCGAATCGAGGCTGTCGGGTCCGTCGATATCGACCCGACCCACCTCCTGTACCTTTCTGTCGATGGGGGGCCGGCTGATGCAGTCTCAGAGCAACTTCGCTCTCACGAGGACATTCTCGACTCGCGGGTTGTTCGCACAGATGACGACGGTGGTATTCTCGAACTGCAGGTGACGGAAACCATCCAGTCGCTCCTGCTTGATGTCGGCGCCCGCCGCCGAACGCTGGTCGCAGAGGGTGGGACGCTTTCGATAACTGTCGAGGCACCACTGGGCGCTGATTCTCGCACGATACAGGAGGCACTCGCTGTCTGTACACCTGATTTTGCGCTGACGGCAAAACAAGAGTGTAAACAGCCAAACGACATACTCGACGCTGAATCGGACCCGCGTGACCACTTGACTGATCGCCAGCAAGAAGTCCTTCGCACGGCATTTCTGGCCGGGTACTACGCCTGGCCACGAGACACGAACGCTGAGCAACTTGCGGCCACGCTCGATATCGCTTCATCGACACTCCTCCAGCATCTCCGGCGAGCAGAACGGAACCTCATTGACGCTATTTTTGATAGCTAGTAGTGAGTACAATTATACTGGTAAGTAATTCACATACGCTTCTTGGTCATTACCTAGTAATCTAGGCGTGTGGTTGATGATTCTGGCAGTAGTTAATTTAGTGCGCACAAATGAGCAACCAAAGGAATGCTGGGCCACGAAGTGACCAGTGGAGTGGGATGACGCCGTCGGACAGGTCGCTGTCTACAGCGGATGTAGATGATGTGTTTGAGGTCTTGGCTGACTGGCGGCGCCGTGCCGTCTGTCACTACTTCGCGAGCGGTGACCAGACGACCGCTAACGTTGCGGTGCTAGCATCGGCAATATCGGAGCAGGAGGGCACGAGCACGGTCGATGCAACAGACACGTCGCCCTCAACTATTCGAACACAGCTCGAAGAGGAGCACTTGCCAGTGCTTCACCGGATTGGACTCATCGACTACGACGAGCGAAGCGGCGCAGTGAAGTACTGGGGGTCGCCCACCGTCGAAAAGTGGGCTGATCACGCTCAGGCAGTCACACAGCGGACCGACTTCTAACGGGACAAGAGGCCGTATCTGGGGGGATACGGACTAGTGGAGACGGGCTATTTTTTACCACAGCGTTCAACTGGAATGCATGGACCTTCCACCGGTCGGACTCGGTACGATGGGTATCGAGGACGAAGCCGTTGTTCGGACAGCCATTGACTGTGGCTACCGCCACCTTGATACCGCTCAAATCTACGACAACGAGAGCACTGTGGGCGCGGGCATCGCCGCCGCCGACACCGACCGGGCCGATCTGACTGTCGCGACGAAGCTCTGGATCGACGCGCTTGAAGCAACTGCTGTCCGCCCAGCGACGGAAGCGAGCCTCGACCGGCTCGGCCTCGACGCCGTCGACCTGCTGTACGTCCACCGTCCACGTGGCGACTACGACCCCGAAACGACCCTGCCCGCTGTCGAGGCTGTGCGCGAGGCGGGACTGACAGCGCACGTTGGGCTCTCGAACTTCGACCCGGACCAGTTGGTTGACGCGCGCGAGTTCCTCGATAAGATTGCTGCACATCAGGTCGAGTTCCATCCGCTGTTCTGGCGCGAATCACTGCTCACTGACGCACAGAAACACGACTACCCACTGGTCGCGTACGCACCACTGGCCGGCGGTCGCGTGTTCGAGGAACCGACCATCCTCAACATCGCTGCCCAGCACGAGACGACGCCGGCCGCCGTCAGCATCGCCTGGGTGACCAGCTACGAGAACGTCGTCACGATTCCAAAGGCGTCCTCACAGTCCCACCTCGAAGCCAACCTCGCCGCTGCCGACCTAGAACTGACCGACGCCGAAATTGCGCGCATCGAAGCCATCGAGCGTGAAGAAGAGCTGTTCCCGGAGTGAGCCGCCCGCCGCTGACGCGAGTGGATAGGCATAGTATGAGACAGTTTAACACAGTAATTCCGCCTCGTGTCCGGGACTGGTCTTGTCCTTCCGAAACCCGAATCTAACAGCGGATACCGATACCGTTTGGGTACGCGTCTTTAAGTGTTCTCTTCGTAATTAGTGTACATGACAGCTGCCAGTACCACTGCAACGACAGTGCTTCAGGCGACACAGTCAGACGTGTTACAGGAGATACAGTCGAATTTCCTCCTGAATTCATCGATCTGGGTGAACATCGCGCTGGCGGGCGTCGTCATCCTCCTGTTCGTCGCGATGGGTCGAGACCTCGAGTCGCCCCGCGCGAAACTCATCTGGGTCGCGACGATGCTGGTGCCGCTGGTCTCGATTTCTAGCTATGCCGGTCTAGCCTCCGGGCTGACAGTCGGGTTTCTGCAGATGCCGCCGGGCCACGCCCTCGCCGGACAGGAGGTCCTATCACCGTGGGGCCGCTACCTGACGTGGACGTTCTCGACACCGATGATTCTCCTGGCGCTGGGCCTGCTGGCTGACACTGACATTGCGTCGCTGTTCACCGCAATCACGATGGACATCGGGATGTGTGTGACCGGCCTCGCCGCCGCGCTCATCACCTCTTCGCACCTGCTGCGCTGGGTGTTCTACGGCATCAGCTGTGCGTTCTTCGTCGCAGTGCTGTACGTCCTGCTCGTCCAGTGGCCGGCCGACGCAGAGGCCGCCGGAACTAGCGAGATATTCGGGACGCTCAAGATTCTCACTGTGGTGCTCTGGCTCGGCTACCCGATTCTGTGGGCGCTGGGCTCCGAGGGCGTTGCCCTCCTGAGCGTCGGCGTCACCTCGTGGGGCTACTCCGGGCTGGACATCCTCGCAAAGTACGTCTTCGCCTTCCTACTCCTGCGCTGGGTCGCCGCCAACGAAGGCACCGTCTCAGGGTCCGGGATGGGCATTGGCTCCGGCGGCGCTGCGCCCGCAGACGACTGAGTAGCGCATCGAGACGTGGGCAGTATCCTCCTGCTCGCGTATCCTTGGCCGTATTCTGGCCGTTCTCTATCCCTGCCCGTACAGTAGCAGATGCAGAAAAGATAAGTTATGCTGCCCAAGTGACTAGTCTGTATGCCCTCCCCATTCGAAAATCCAGCCATTCGCTACGGTATCCCATTGGTCAGCGCCACGGTCGTCGCGGCTGTCGCGTTCCTCCTCCTTGAAGGAACGATACGGTATGTTGCACTCGGTATCGCTGTCCTCGAAGTTGTGGTCGCTCCTCAGATTCTGAAGCAGGCGGCGGCAAACGCATAGTCAGGGGCAGGTCGGCCCCCGCCCTCGTGCTAACTCGGTGTGCAGCCCTGCGGCTGTCCACGTTTAACACCCTACGCTTGGCAAAGTTGAATCACTGCGAGACAGGGCGAGGGTCTTCCTCGGGGTCAGACCCTCGATTTCTACGGCGAGAGTTGCTGTCGGTCCTGCGGGACTCACTACGCTCGTCCCGCTGGCTCTCAGGTCTTCGCCGCTCGCGGGTCGTTTCTCCCCGTCGTCGGGCGGTGGTACCGCCCGACTGCCTGCGGGACCTTCGGTCCCGCTCTGCTCGCGTTACCGAGGTTCTTCCCTGCGGTCAAAACCTCGCTTCCTACGGGCTCAGACGCTGCCGGTCTCGCGGGAACAACACCGCTTCCCGGATGTTCTCCAGCCCGAGCATCGTCATGATGAGGCGCTCGCCGCCGAGGCCCCAGCCGGCGTGTGGCGGCATGCCGTACTTGAACATCTTGGTGTAGTACTCGAAGGCTTCCGGGTCCAGCCCTTGCTGTTCGAATCCTTCGACGAGGTGGTCGAAGCGGTGCTCACGCTGGCCGCCTGAGACCAGTTCCATCGACGGGTGCATCATGTCGAAGCCGGTCGAGACCTCTTCATCGTCGTCGTGGTCCTTGATGTAGAACGGCTTGATCTCGCTGGGCCAGTCCGTGATGAAGTAGTGCTCGCCGACTTCCTGCCCGAGGACGTGCTCGGCCTCCGTCGAGAGGTCGTCGCCCCACACCAGCGGCTCGTCGAGTTCGCCGGTGGCGTTGATTTTGTCGAGCGCCTCTTCGTAGGTGAGCCGTGGGAAGTCGCCCTCGGGGGCCGCGAACTCGTCTTCGAGCCCGAGCGCTTCCAGTTCGTCCTGACAGTTCTCGGCGACGCCCTCGTAGGCGGACTGGACGACGTGCTCGCAGGCGTCCATCGCCTCGGTGTGGTCGTAGAAGGCCGACTCGAAGTCGATGGAGGTCGCCTCGTTGAGATGCCGTGGCGTGTTGTGCTCCTCGGCGCGGAAGATCGGGCCGATTTCGAAGACGCGTTCGAGGCCGGAGCCGACCATCAGCTGCTTGAACAGCTGCGGGCTCTGGTTCATGAACGCTTCCTGGCCGAAGTACGTGATCGGGAACAGCTCGGTACCGCCCTCGGTCCCCGTGGCGACGATCTTCGGCGTGTTGATCTCCGTGCAGTTGAGCTCTCGGAACGCCTCGCGGACCGACCGGAGGACCTCAGCGCGGATCTCGAAGATGGCCTTCACTTCGTCCTTGCGGAGGTCGAGCGTGCGGTTGTCGAGGCGGGTCGGCAGTTCGGCGTCGACCTTCCCTGACGGGTCGAGCGGCAGTTCGGGGTCGGCTTCCGAAATCACGTCGACGGACTCCGGTGTGACCTCGACACCGGTCGGCGCGCGTGGCTCCTCTTCGACAGCACCGGTCACCGAAATGACCGATTCACGCTGGACGTTCAGCCCCGTCTCCACGAGGTCGTCGTCCATCTCGTCTTTCTCGAATTTGACCTGTATCTTTCCGGTGGTGTCTCGAAGGATAAGGAAGGCAATACCACCGAGGTCTCGGATCTCGTGGACCCAGCCGGCGACGGTGACCGTGTCACCCGGCGTTGCGTCTGCCGTGTAGGTTCGGTTTTCCATGGCTGTTCGTTCTTGTGGCCGCAACTTAAGAACAGTCTTTCGAGGCGAGGGTAGGGCACTCTCAGAACACGGTTGGTCTTAAGCAGGGACGCCAGTGCCTTTCAGGCCCAACCGGAGCGATAGCTCGTTTTCGTTTAAACATAGCAGCAGTTGACAGTGTGTTTTATATACTACACTTTCAAACCCGACCACATGGCCCTCCCCCGATGGTTTCCCCTTGCACGGAAAGAGGCAGTTGCGTTGCTCAAATCGAAAGGAACCTGGATACTTGCACCCCTGCTCGTCGTCTGGGGATACGGTCCCACCTACATCAGTTGGGATCTGCTTGGCCCGGACGTTACAGTCGGGTTCGTGCAGGTAGCCGGGTCTATCCTCCTTCCGCTCTGTGTGCTGTTACTGACGTATCGGTCGATTATTCAGGAGCGCACATCGGGCAGTCTGAAATTCCTGCTTGGATTGCCCCTCACACGGACTGATATCCTCATTGGCAAAGTCGTCGGTCGGAGCGTCGGCGCTGTGCTGCCATTTGCCCTTTCAGCAGTTGTTCTTGGGGTTATTGGTGGTGTGAAGTTTGGTCTGTTCTCCCCGTTACGTTTCATCGGCGTGTTTCTGGTGACGGTGCTGTACATCGCTGTGTTCGTGTCGATCGCAACAGCGGCATCGGCAGTGACGACCAGCACAGTCCGTGTAACCGCCGTGCTCTTTGGCGGGTTCTTTCTGCTGCTGACACTGGGGTGGAAAATCGTCGGTGTCCGTCTCTACTCGGCTGTGACCGGGAACGCAGTGAATCCGCTCAGCCCGCCGGCTGACGGCCTGTTGTTCGCTATCCTTCGGTTTTCGCCGGGTCGAGCGTACCGAACTGTCACGAACTGGATACTCGGACTGGCGAACTCCGGTGGCCAGTACACGTCAGTCGCCACGGTACTGTATCCCGGGCACTCGGTCAACGAGTACGTCGTCGACGCAGCGTTCAGTGGACAGCCAGTCCCGGCCTATCTCCACGAATCGATCGCTCTCGTCGTATTGCTTCTCTGGGGAGTTGTCCCGCTGGCACTGGCCCGGTATCGATTCAACCGAGGTGACCTCGCGTGACGCCACCGGCAATCGAGACCGATGGGCTTTCGAAACAGTACGGCGAGACTGTTGCGCTTGATGCACTGAACATGACTGTTGCACAGGGCGAGGTGTACGGTTTCCTCGGCCCGAACGGCGCTGGCAAGTCGACCACGATCAATCTGCTGATGGACTACATCAAACCAACGTCGGGGACAGCGCGCGTTCTCGGCCACGACCCGTGGAACGATGTCGTCGCCTGTCATCAGCGCGTTGGTATCTGTCCCGACCGTTTCGAGACCTACGAGTCGCTATCCGCGCGGCGGCATCTCGAACTGGTGATTGATACGAAGCGTGCGGACGACGACCCGCGAGCACTGCTTGAGCGCGTCGGACTGGTGGATGCTATTGAAAGACCCGCTGGCGAGTTCTCACAGGGGATGGAACAGCGGTTGGCACTCGCGATGAGTCTTGTCGGGCAGCCGGATCTGTTGATTCTTGATGAGCCGTTCACCGGGCTTGACCCCCACGGTGTCGCGCTGGTGCGGGATGTCGTCGAAACCGAGTCTGAACGTGGTGCAACAGTATTCTTCTCCAGTCACGTCCTCGGTCAGGTCGATCTGGTCTGTGACCGCGTCGGGATTCTCTACGAGGGGGACCTCATTGTGGAAGGAACCCTGCCGGCGCTCCGAGACACCTGTGACCTGTCCTCAGACGCGACAGTTGAGGACATCTTCATGACACTGACCGATGGCTCCGCCCATGCTACGGAGGTGGACGCATGAACCGCCGCCGGTATCTGACCGTGTCGACAGCGGCGCTGTCCGGACTCGCCGGCTGCCTGGGCGATCCTGAGTACACTATCTCCAGCGTGGAAACCGAGGATGATTCGCACCCGCTGGGACTCGATGTGACACCGGTCGACCGAGAAATAACAATCGAGAGTCCCGGGCAGCTGAACATAGCGCTCCGAAACACTGGGACACAGGACGTTATCATCAAGAACACCGGCGTCTGGCCACTCGGGGTGTTAGGACTGGCTCTAGCGGGAGAGTCGGTGTCTGCTGACATTCTACTGCTGGCTGACGAGTATACGGAGGCAGATACCGTCGAGGTACGGCCAAGCGGGGCGAGTAAAGACGGCGCCCCACTCACTGGAACGCTAGCGGCTGCTGAATCGATTGAGCGGCAGTACGAACTCATTGGGCGGCGGGTTTCAGGGGCCGGCACGTACACGCTGCAGGGCTACTTTGACGAAGTTCCCCTCTCCTACCGCACAGGCGAGGATGCCGACTGGGTCGCATACCACCCATCGGTAACCGTGACACTCACCGAACAGTCGGTGCTTCCCTGAGACACAGCGGCGTCTGCCTCGAACCCACGTAGCGACTCCCTCCGCGCTGCTGGCGAGGCACAGATGAGTGTCGAAAACAGCCGGACGAGACCACAGCGTCCGGTCCAATATCCTGAACCTTTGTACTGGTAGCCGCCGAAACAATCGACATGGCCGACGCGGAGTACCCTATCGACGACTTGGACCGGAACATCATCTACGCGCTCCAGCAGGATGCGAGACACACGTCAGCGAGTGAGATAGCCGAATCGCTTGACGTCTCCGCACGAACTGTTCGGAATCGCATCACGAAGCTCGAAGACGCTGGCGTCATCGCCGGCTACGATGTCGATGTCGATTACGAGGCCGCGGGGTATCAACTCCATACGCTCATTGTCTGTACGGCTCCAATCCACGAGCGTGAGGAGGTCGCACAGCGGGCACTCGACGTGTCCGGTGTCGTCGCCATCAGGGAAGTCATGACTGGGGCCGACAACGTCCACGTCGAGGTTGTCGGAACTGATGGAAACGACCTGAGCCGCATCGGAAGGGACCTCAACGATATCGGACTGGAAGTCGTCGACGAGGACCTCATTCGGAACGAGTACACCCGGCCGTTCCACCAGTTCGGGCACGACGATGCCGATGCAGACACTAGCTAATATAATCTTCCGAATATTGATTATATAATCATAATAGTCCGGAATCGGAATTTCATCCTAGATATTTATCGGCTATCGGAACCAATGGGTGCGTGTCGGCCGGGTCGCTCCGGCCGCTACGAACCCAATGATATCTCTTACCGCACTCCGCGAGCGAGTGGACGACGACATCGACCCTCCGTCGGTACTGGTCATCAGCGACCGGCACGTCGGGTCTGAGGTAGTAACGACGTTAGACCGAAGCACCAATGTCTGTCTCGTCACCGACCACGACGGCGTTGCCGGGCAAACGCCCGACGACACCCGCGTGGTAGTCGGTGACGGGCGGGAGCGCGCTGTTCTCCGGGACGCTGGGGCCCAGACGACCGATATCGCCCTGATATCGATGCAGGCGGACCACGGGGCGTTCCTTGTGACACAACTGCTTCGGACGCAGTTCGATGTCGAAACCGTGGTCGTCGTGCTCAACGACCCGCAGCATCGACCAGCGTTCGAGTCGGTCGCTTCCGAAGTGGTCTGTAGCTCGCAGGTCTTGGCGACCGAACTGGAACGCGCTGTTGCAACGACACTTCAGACGCCTGAAACCGCGTAACAATGGCCAAGGACCTGGAACGCGACCTCGGACTGCTGTCAGTAGTAGCGATATCTATCGGCGCGATGGTCGGCAGTGGCATCTTCATTTTGCCGGCGCTGGCGGTGAAAGACGCCGGAGCCGGCATCATTGCCGCCTACCTGCTCGCGGGCGTGCTTGTGCTTCCTGCCGCACTCAGCAAGGCCGAAATGGCGACAGCCATGCCGGAGGCCGGCGGCACATACGTCTATATCGAGCGGTCAATGGGGCCGCTGCTTGGCACCGTCTCCGGCCTCGGCACATGGTTCTCGCTCTCGTTTAAGGGCGCGCTCGCACTCGTCGGTGGCGTGCCGTACCTCGTTCTTCTCTTCGACCTGCCGATCCGCCCGGTTGCAATCACGCTCGCCGCCGTCCTCATCCTCGTCAACATCCTCGGCGCGGAACAGACCGGACGACTCCAGATCGGCATCGTCGCAGTCATGCTCGTGGCGATCGGCTGGTTCGTCGCCGGCGGCGGGCCGGCAGTCAACACCGCGACGTACGGCGGGATGTGGGAGTACGGCGTCGAAGGCATCTTCGCCGCGACCGGCCTCGTGTTTGTCTCCTTCGCTGGCGTGACGAAAATCGCCTCTATCGCCGAGGAGGTCGAGGACCCGGACCGCGTCATTCCGCTCGGGATGCTGGGCTCGCTCGCCTTCACCACGCTGCTGTACGTACTCGTCGTCGCCGTCGTCGTCGGCGTCATTCCGCTCGACCAGCTCGCCGGGAGCACGACGCCCATCGCTGATGCAGCCGAGGCAACGCTCGGTACCGCTGGCGTCGCGGCCGTCGTTCTGGCGGCGATTCTGGCGCTGGTCAGCACGGCCAACGCCGGTATCCTCTCCTCGTCGCGCTACCCGTTCGCCATGAGTCGTGACGGGCTCGCGCCCGACCTGCTCAGTACGGTCAGCGACCGCTTCGGCACGCCGGTGACTGCCATCACGCTGACCGGCGGCGTCATGTTGCTCCTCATCCTCTTCGTTCCGATTCTGGAAATCGCCAAGCTCGCGAGCGCGTTCAAGATCCTTGTGTTCGCGCTCATCAACGTCGCGCTCATCGGCTTCCGTGAGAGCGACGCTCCCGACTACGACCCCTCCTTCGAGGTTCCGCTGTACCCGTGGACGCCGATATTCGGCACCCTGACCGGTTTCGCCCTGCTAACGCAGATGGGCCTTATTGCGATTGTCGGGGCCGTCGGCATTGTCATCGCCAGTGTCGTCTGGTATCTGGGCTACGTCCGACCGCGAGTCACCAGAGAGGGCGCGATCAAGGAATCCGTCCGCCGGAGTATCGGCGACCGCGCGCTCGACCGGACCGAGGAGACGCTCGATGAGACGGCGGAGACCTCCGTGCTTGTCGCGCTCCCCGAAGACTCCTCGCGACAGAGCGAAGCGACACTACTGGAAGTCGGGGCCGCGCTTTCGCCCACCGGGAGCAGTCTCTCTGTCGTCCAGTTCGACGAAGTGCCCGACCAGCAGCCCCTCGATTACGCCTCCGGCGTGCAGTCTCACGACGACCTCGAATTCGAGTGTCGGACCGATACGCTGGCGGCCGCCCTCGATGTCCCGGTCGAGTACGGCGAACTTGTCAGCCACCACCCCGAACGGGCTGTCGCCAACGCTGTCGACGAGCGTGGCGTCGATGTGCTGCTGGTGGAACGCGGTGCGTCGTTCGAAGACTCGCTACTGGGTGACAGTATCGACCGCATCCGGAAACAGGCCGACTGTGACACTATCGCCGTCGACGCACAGCCGCTTGACGCGCTGGAGACGATCACGCTGATCACGACCCGCGGCCCGTACGACCCGCTGAAAGTCCGCGTCGGCAACGCTGTCGCGACGGCAACCGGGACGGACCTCCAGTTCCTCTACCCGCTCGACGAGCGCCAGTCCGCCGAGGAACGCCAGCAACTCGAAGCGTACCACGACGACCTGCTGGATCTCTGTGACGTGCCGACAGAGCGGACCTTCGTCGACCGAGACGACCTTTCAGCGGCGATGGACGCGGCTGACAACGACAGAACGCTCCTGATCCACGCAAGCAACGGTGGGCTTTCAGCCCGTACGTCAAACGACAACGGGACCACGCAGTCGGCAATTCAAGATAGCAACCACGCGTCGATGGAAGTAGACACGAAACGCCACCCCGGCGGCGTCGTCGGTCGGCTGCTCGAACGGCTGGCGTTCTAGCTACCGGACTGTCGCCGTCGCGTCTTTCGCGCCCTTCACCGTCTCTCGCACCGCATCGACGCCTTCATCGTGGACGAGGTCACCGACGACGATGGTATCCGCGTGCTGTGCCATCGTGCGGGCGGATTCGTAGTCGTGGATGCCACCGCCATAGAACAGCGTCGCGTTGTCAAGGATGTCCGCGGCGGCGGCGACGATATCGGGGTCGCCGAGCATCCCGGAGTACTCCACGTAGACGATTTCCTGTCCCAGCAAGTGTTCTGCGGCTTCGGCGTAGGCGGCCACGTCGTCCGCGTCGAGGTCGCAGTTGGCCTGCGTGTAGGATGCCACCGACGCCTCCGGGTTCATGACGATGTAGGCCTCGGTGAAGGTTCGTGACCAGTCAATCTCGTCGTCGATACGTATCCACTCCTTGTGCGCGCCGGTGATCCAGGTTACGTCGCCAGCGTTCATCACGACCGGCACGAGATAGCCGTCGTGACGGTCGCTGTGGACGACAGACGCGGGGTTGGACGGCTCGATATACACGGGAATGTCGTGTTTCCCGCAGGCGTCGACGACCCGCTTCATCTTCTCCTCTGTCATCCCGGTGGTCCCGCCGACTTCGATGGCGTCAGTCCCCGTCGCCGCGACGTCTTCGAACGTCTCTCCATCGACCAGCGTCTTGTCGGGGTCTATCTTCACGATGTGGTCCCAGTCCGCCCAGTCGCTCATACCAGCCAGACTTGCGCGTGGCCGTATAACCGCTTCGGATACACCCATCACAGTGGGTCGCGCTGACAGTCCTGCCCGGCCGGTATTGGCTCCGGATATATACGTCTCCGAAGATTTATGATGGCTATGTTACAATCGTCAGACAATGACCGCGGACAAACGCCGGTACGTCGTCACTGCCATCCGGGGTGTGCTCGTTCTTACGGGTGCTGTCGTGACGGTGGCAGTGCTGTACTCGTTTTCGACGATGCCGACAGCGTCGGCGTCCGACGACGGCTTCGTCCGCGGACTCTCGTATCTGTTCGGCAGCGTCTTCTTCATCCTCGCGCTGGGCGGTGCCGGGCTCGGTCTCGCCTTACCATCGCTGTTGGGGGCTGATGACGCGCTGGCGTTTGACCGCTGGCAACGCCGCTGTCTTCAGGCTTCCGGCGGCCTCTTCGTCGGCGGGTTCGTCGCCGGACTGGTGGCGGGACTGCTCACTGCGTTGCAGTACGGCCTTCTCCTCTGGCTGGTCGCCATCGTCCTTGCCGTGCTCGTCGTCAGCTGTGTGCTGGTCTGGCGACTGTTCGAGGTATTCGTCACTGCGCTGGTGCGTCTCATCGCCGCGGAGACCGGCGAGTGAACTCATAGCTCTACTCCCACGGTAACGCTGATACTGGCGGCAACCTAACGCGCCAGTCGTGCAGCGATTAACGACAGTCGAGACGGTCCACGAGGACGGGTCGTGGCTGTTCACCGCCGAAGACCCCTACGGCGACCTCGAAGAAGTCGTTCTCGTTCCCTGCGAGGACGGCGTCGAGGCGTGGGTGAACCGATGTACGCACGAGGCACAGCGGTTCGACACCGGGCGGGGCGTCCCGATGCGGGACGACCAGCTCATCTGTCCCCGACACGGCTCACTGTTCGACGCCTGTGACGGCGGCTGCGACAACGGCGACGCCGCAGGGACGACGCTCCCAGGTATCGAAGTCTCGGAAACCCACGGTGACGTGTTCCTCACGGACGACGACTATACGTTCGCCCACGAGGGCGGTATTGATGACGACGACGGCCCGAGTTCCACGTCCCACCTTCAGTTATGACTCCTGGCCACAGCATCGAACGAGACCGACTGCGAGCCGGCGTCGTTGAGTGCCCGCTCTGTGAGCGCCAGATACCCGAGCCGCTAACGCACGCAGTCGTCTACGGTGCTGTCGACACAGTCACAGCCGATAACGCGGACGCCGTCGAGTGTCCGGTCTGTGACGGCGTGACGTTCGTCGCTGACTGACCGGCGGCCCTCTCAGGCTTCCAGTTCGTCCTGCCAGTCCCGGACCTGTGTGGCGCTGACGCCCTGTACCTCGGTCGCGACGATGTCGGGGTCGGCCTCCCGCAGCGCCGCCAGCGAGTCGACGCCGGCGTCGCCGAGCTTTTCGGCGGTCGCCGAGCCGATACCGTTCAGGTCTTCCAGATCTTCGATGGCGGTGCGGGCCTGATACTCCTCGTAGTTACAGATGGGACAGCCAAGCTCCCAGGGGTCGTCACTGTCGGCGTCGATGACCAGCTCCGGCAGGTCGTGTTCCTCGCAGAACGCCTCGGTCACCGAGATGTCGCCGTTGCGTGGCAGCGGCAGCGAGTAGTCACAGTCGGGGTAGCGCGTACAGCCGACCAGCCGGGAGCCCGAGCGGAGGTGTTTGATTGCGAGGTCGCCGTCGTGTTCCGAGCCACACTCCGGGCATGGCCCGATGACCTCGTCCTCGCTCTCGTCGGCCTTCTCGGCCTCACAGCGGGGACAGCCGTGGACAAACGTGTCCCGGCCGGCGAGCATCTTGACGTGGTGCATGTCGTGTTCCTCGCAGTGGTCTTCGAGCACCTGCGGCTCGCCCGTCGACGGGAGCGGGAGCGTGTTACGGCACTCGGGGAAGCCGTCACAGCCGACGAAGTACGACCCCTGGCGCGAGCGCCGGACCAGCATGTCCTCGCCGCATTTCGGACAGGGACCGAGCGTCTTGTCGGCTTTCAGCGATTCCTGGAGGTGCTCGCCGATTTCCTCGCGGGAATCGCGAAGCTCATCGAACACCCGCTTGAGCATCTCGCGGGACTCATCGGCCACGTCGTCGAGCGTGGCCTCGCCGTTGGCGATGGCGGTCATGTCAGCCTCTAGCTGGGCGGTCATCTCGTCGCTGACGACGTGGTCGGCGAACTCCTCGGCGGCTTCGACGACGGCCATCGCCAGCGTCGTCGGCCGGGGCGGGTCGCCCTCGATGTAGCCGCGGTCGTACAGTTTCTCGATGGAGTTGTGACGGGTTGAGTTGTGAACTACTGCACCGCCATTGACGGCGAAGTTTGGCGCGTTCTCGCTGACAGTGAGGTCGTACACCGGACCGTCGTACTCGCGGCGCTCGACATCTTCAACGGTGACCGACGACGGTTCGCCGCGGAGTGTCGCGTATACGGACCCTTCGAAATCGGCTGCAACATACTGAACAGTTCTGTTCTCGTCTAGACTTCGATTGCTCCCCTCAATTTGTTTTTCGATGTGACCGCTCTCGCGCAGTTCGCGGAGATACTTGTTTACGCTGCCCCGGGTGACGCCGAGAGTCTGGGCGAGCGCGGCACTCGTCTTCGGCTCCTGCCGAATCGCTTCCAGTAGCTCCGCTTTCCTCGTAGTTACGTCGTACGCGTCGAGCGCGTCGAGTCCTCGATAGAACTTCTCGTCAGACGCAATGGGTATTCTATCGAGGAACTGCTCGAGGTTCCGCCGCCCCCGAATGTGGAGTTTGTGCTGGTCGGGGGCCAGTTTCGTTTCAATACCCATCTCCGCGAGCATTTCTCCAACGCCTGTCAGAAGCGTGTGGTCCGTGTTTGAAATAAAGGCCTTCCCTTCTCGGGAAATGTGACCCTCATCGTCGAACAGTGCACCAACGAACGCTGGCCGAACTGCGTCCGGAAGCACCGGCGTTCCGTTCTCAGTTACGGCCTCCAACACGCACACGAGGACACGCCCGACCGCTGATTGAACATCGACCTGACACTTTCGCTTGTGATGTGACTCTCGTCCCGGACGGTCGGTGACGGTCGGCTCGATATCGAATAGTCGTTCAATATCCCGAGCGAATCGCTCTATCAATGCCTCATCTGTGTTGTGATACCGCACGTCAACGACGTTCTCATCGTCGTTGCGGTGTATCGAGCCGTCACCCAAGAGGCAGCCAATGACCTGCGCCAGTTCCGGTGACCACTCCAAGGGGAATGGATTCTCGAAGCTCGTCTCGTAATTCAGCCCGTGAATTCTGTCCGGCCTGATATCCAACTCGCCAAGCAACCAGACGGGGACATCCTTTTCACCGCGTTCGTATTTGCCAACCGCAGAGCCGTAGGAACCGTATCGCTCGGCAAACGCAGTCTGGCTCTCGTCACGCGCCGCTCGTTGTGCCGCGAGTTCTGTTCCGCAATCGACGCCGTAGAGCTTCGAGTGCTTGTCGCAGTCCGCAGCGAACGTTTCCCACGAAAGCACCGTTTCGTCGGATGGTTCGACCATCGTGTCCGGCGGTCTACGAGCCGCGACGAGGTCGGTTCCCGCCTCGATATCCGACGCTGGACGGACTGTGACTTCGCCGTCCTGCCGGATGTACATCGGGTGGTCGTCGGTAACTGTAACCGCTCCGCGACTGGTTTCGATTGTTCGAACGCTCTCATCGTCTCTCAACGGCCGCTCACTGACGAGCGTTGATTCCTGTTCGGAGACACGTTCAGTCGCTTCGTCAAGCGAAAGGACCGTCGGTGTCTCCTTACTGACCGCAATATCTGTGTCTCCGTCAGCGAGGACGACCTGTCCGTCGCTAAAGAGCGAGTCGACTGTCTGTCGCTCGATATCTCCGTTTTCAGACCTGACAAGTACGTCACTGTCCGCTGTGAGGCATTTCGTCCCAAGCCCTTTGTCCTCCATCGTCTGGATGAGCCGCGACTGGCCGTAGCGACGCGGCGGCTGGGTCTGCTTGGCCTCCATCCGCACCTCGGAGATGGCCAGTTCTTCGCCTTCCTCCACGTCAGGGACGTGGTTCTCGCTGGCGCTGGAGTAGGGGTACACCTCGTGGTAGCCCGGCTCGACGAGGCGCTTGCCGTTGGCTTTCAGCGAGCGGCCGCCGGCGTCGGCGACGACACGGAGGTGCTCCCACGTGGCGGCCTCGGCGACCGTCGCGAAGAAGCGCCGGACGACCAGTTCGTAGATTTCCCACTCGTCGTCCGAGAGGTCGGCCTTCGGCGGAATCTCGCCGGTTGGGTGGATGGGTGGGTGGTCGGTGGTCTCCTCGTCGCCCTCTGTGGCGGTGATGTCGTCTTGCTCCAGCAGCTTCTCGGCGTCCTCGCCGAAGTGTCCGGCCCCGACGAACTCATCGAGCAGGGCATCTTCTTCGAGGTCGTCCGGGTAGACCGTGTTGTCCGTTCGGGGGTAGGTGATGTAACCGGTGGTGTACAGCTCCTCGGCGATTGACATCGCCTGCTGGGCGGAGTAGCCCAGTGAACTCGCAGCGGAGATGAAGGCGGTGGTGTTGAACGGCGTCGGCGGGCTGTCGGTGCGGGTCCGGCGGCGGACGCTCGTCACCGTCGCCGCGTCGACGTTCGTCAGGTCGGCGTAGGCGTCGTCGGCGTCGTCCTCGACCCAGACCCGTTCTGCCTCTTTCCCGTCGTCATCGTAGAAGTACTGGGCCTCGAACCCCGAGCCGTTCTTCTGGAGGTCGGCGAAGATCTCCCAGTAGTCCTCTGGGTCGAAAGCCTGAATCTCGCGCTCGCGGTCGACAATGAGTTTCAGCGTCGGCGACTGGACTCGGCCCACAGAGATGAAGTCGTCGCCCAGTTGCCGGGCCGACAGCGAGAGAAAACGAGTGAGTGCTGCGCCCCACACGAGGTCGATAATCTGACGCGCCTCGCCTGCAGCCGCCAGGTCGAAGTCGATGTCGTCGGGGTTTGCGAAGGCGTCGCGGACCTCTCGCTCGGTGATCGAAGAGAAGCGCACGCGGTCGACGGGCGCGTCGGTTTCCTCACGGATGAGCTCGTAGGCCTCCTTGCCGATGAGTTCCCCCTCGCGGTCGTAGTCAGTCGCAATGGTGGCCTCGTCGGCCTCGCGTGCCAGTTGCTTCAGCGTGGTGACGATGTTCTCTTGCGTGGGTTCTTTCGTCACGTCGGCGTCGATGAGTTCGACTGGCTCTACGTCGCGCCAGTCGTTGTACTCCTCGGGGAAGTCGACGCCGACAACGTGCCCGGAGAGACCAACGACGCGGGTGTTTCCCCACCGATAGACGTTGACGCCGTTTCGCCGATTCGCGGACGCGCCCCCTTCTGAGAGGATCTCCGCGATGCGGCGAGCGGCGTTGTCCTTCTCGGTGATAATCAGCCTCATCGGACACCACCTGTCTCTGTCATTACCCGTCGGTACGGAGTCAGTTGTTCTAAAGGCTTTCGGGAAAATCAGGCGACAGCGCGGGTGTGCGGGCGCTTGCGGGGCCGCTCGCGCTCGCGCGGAGGTAGCCCCATTATCAATTCGGCAGCGGTCCAACGCAAGTGGGCAGCTGTGGCACCACTCATCACTTCGACGCACTCTTGCCACTGCCTCCCCGACTGCCGGTATGGATCGCCGGACGACCAAACTCCTCCGCGTAACCGCCGCCGCACTCGTCTTTGCGACGGCGGCGTTTCACCTCTGGTGGGGACTCCCGCGAAGCATCATCTACGCGCAAGCAATAGAGGGACTGTTCGGCCGGGGGCTCCCGCCGGACCCTCGCCCGTTCCTGTTCGTCGCCTTCGCCGCGGTGTTGCTCGCCGGCCCGTATCTCGTTACACGGGGCGTCATCGGCCTGCGGAACGCCTATATCGCCGGGACGCTCCTCATGGTCGCATCCATTGCCGCGTGGGTGTTCTGGCACGCCACCGGCCACGGTGCCTTCCTCGTGGATGGGTTCTCCGCGCCGTCGTCCGGGAGCGGCGGCCACCACGGCGGGAGCACTGCCCTGCTGATACTGGACCATTTCAACACCGAGCCGACCGAGTCCGCGGTCAAAACCCTCGAAGCGCTCGCCGCTGCGATACTCGTCACACTGCTGTGGAAAGACCCTGCGATTATGCCGGGCGAGCGACGTGACAGCGTCGAGTCAAGCACGTCGAGCGAATCGTAGCGCGCAGCTCAGCGTACTGGACAGTAGGATAGCCTTATACGGTAACCACGCCTATAGAGTTTAGGACCGACTCGGCAAGGGAACGGCGGTACCCTGACATTTATTATCAGTAGTGTGTCTCTTGTTATTGGATGGAAACTTCTATCCCGGACGTGATATGGGACACAGGGATGGACCGGGTGTTTGAGGCATTGTTTACCCGCCGTCGTCGAATGATTCTGTTCATGCTGAAGCAGGATAGTCCACGGCAGATTGTCGACTTTCTGCCAAGAAGTGTCGGCGCTCAGAGTACTGAAACTGAACTCCGTCACGATGACTTACCCCGTCTGGCCAGTTTAGCGTACATCAACTGGGACCGAGCGGCCGATGAGGTATCACGAGGCCAGCGATTCGACGAAATAGAACCGATGCTCGAACTGCTTGAGAACCACGCCGATGAACTGCCGGACAACTGGCCACAGCGATGACTGCAGCAATTCAGGCTCGCCACTGCACCATCAGGCCGAGTAGGACGCTATCTTAGCTCTCCAGTTCCTCGCGCAGCAACCCATTCACGTCACCGGGGTCAGCGCTCCCGCCGGTTTTTTCCATGACCTGTCCGACGAGGAAGTTGATTGCGCCGCCCTCGCCGCTGTGGTAGTCTTCAACGGCGTCGGGATTCTCGTCGATAGCTTCCACGACAGCCTGTTGGACCTCGTCGCCGGAGGTCTTGCCCAGTCCCTCGCGGTCAACGACGGTGTCGGGGTCGTCGCCCGTATCGAGCATCTCTCGGAGCACAGTCTCATGGGCGTTTTTGGCCGTGATTTCGTCCTCGGCGACGAGTGCCACGAGCTGGGTCACCTCATCGAAGCGGTCGTCAATGTCGGTGATGGCCATGTCGCGGTAGTTCAGTTCGCCAAGCAGGTTGTCGGCGACCCACGTCGCGGCCAGGTTGGCGTCGAAGCGCTCGGCCACGTCCTCGAAGAAATCCGCGACCTGTTTCGTGCTCGTGAGCTTCGAGGCGGCTTCCTCGCTGAGCCCGTACTCCTCGACGAACCGCTCGCGGCGGGCGTCGGGGAGTTCCGGAATCGGCACCTCGTCTTTCCAGTGGCTAACTCGAAGCGGCGGCAGGTCGGCCTCCCGGAAGTAGCGGTAGTCCTTCTCCTCCTCCTTCGAGCGCATCGACACCGTGTTGCCGTGCGTTTCGTTGAAGTGACGGGTCTCCTGTTCGACGGCGCGCCCTGACTGGATGAGTTTTCGCTGGCGCGACGCTTCGAAGGAGAGCGCCTGTTCCGCGCCCTTGTGGCTTGAGATGTTCTTGACCTCGGTGCGGTTGGCGTCTTCGAGGACGGACTTGTCGATGTCGCCGTCTTCGCCAACTTCGCTGGCGTCGACCATTGAGAGGTTCGCGTCGATGCGGAGACTGCCATCCCGCGTCGCATCGAACACGCCCAGATACTCAAGCACTTCTTCGAGTTTTTCGAGGAACGACCGGACCTCGCCCGGCGCACGGAAGTCCGGTTCCGTGACGATCTCCATCAGCGGCGTTCCGGCGCGGTTGTAGTCGATGAGCGTGTAATCCGCGCGTTCAATGGAGCAGGTGCGGGATTCCAGCGGGCCCGAGCCCTCACGGACGTGTTTGATCGAGCCGGGGTCCTCTTCGAGGTGTGCCCGGCGGATGTCGACGCTGCGGCGCTCGCTCTCGACGGAGAATTCGAGTTCCCCGTTCTGACAGATCGGCGAGTCGTACTGCGTTATCTGGAAGTTTTTCGGGAGGTCGGGGTAGTAGTAGTTCTTCCGGTGGAAGGTGGTCTCCGCCGGGATGTCGGCATCGATAGCCTTGCCGACCTTCACGGCGGCCTCAACCGCTCCCTCGTTGACCACCGGGAGCGCGCCGGGAAGGCCCAGACACACCGGGCAGGTGTGGGTGTTGGGTTCGGCATCGGCCACGTCGGTCGAACAGCCACAGAATATCTTCGTCTCCGTCTCAAGCTGGACGTGGACCTCCAGCCCGATGACGGCCGCGAGTTCGCGGGCTTCGGACGCTTGCGCAGTCATTGTCCGGGATTCGGTGGCGCGTGGCTAAAGGCTAACGACCCCATCCGCAGCAACTCCCCAGCCAGACCTGTATTCACTCTCGATAACGGCCCCGCCACTTTCAATACGGAGAATCAAATGTGTGGCAGTGTGACGATATCGGCGTTCATCGATACGGTTCCGTTAGCTCGGCGGACGCTCACGGTGTTTAACGACGATGAACCCGAGCCGCTAGTGCGGATGCTCAGGCGGATGGTTGACTCGCCGGCCGTCGAGGTTCAGGCTGGCGAGATGTCGCCAGAATCCCCCGAAAACGCCGTCGTCGTCAGGGACGCCGACGGCACGGAGCTGGCCGTCTCGTCGATCAGTGCGGTCGGCGCGTGCGTATTGCTCGTCAACTCCGACCTGTATGTCACGGGAACGCGGTCTCTGGACGAGGTCGACACGCCGGCGGCGCTGTTGCACCTCGACGAGGTCCCCTTTACTGTCACGGGCAAGCGGAAGATGCTGCTCATCGAACTCTCGCGGTACATCGAGTCGCTTGGGTGGCAATCCGACGATAACACGCTCCACGCGGGGTTTCAGTACCTCTCCCGGATCGACGACGAGCGCGGGACCCGACGCGTGTATGACCGACTGGCCGACAGCGATACCGACCTGCACCTGTACGGCCTTCCGGACCGTGTCCCCGAACTATCCGAGGACCCTACTATCCATACTGAACCGCGTGACGAGCTCCGGGAGTCTTGGTTCGTCGTCAACACTGACTGTACCGCCGATATGAAGGGAGTCCTCCTCGCTGAACGGACCGGACCGAGCCAGTGGCGCGGCTACTGGTCGTTCGGCGCCGACCACGTCGACGAAATTTCGGCGTACCTCCGGAAGCGCTACTCACCGTGACACAGGCGTACTGTCCGTGCCCTGCGTCTCCCGTCAACTCTGCATAATGTATCACTCGGACTGCCAATGTCTGACGTAGGTATAAGTGTCCACAATGGCTGGGTTACGGATATGTGCGGCAACCGAGTCGAGGAACTCGAAACGCGCGTCAGAGAACTGGAAGCGTCGGTCGAGGGACTGACCGACGAACTCGTCGAATGTAAGGTCCGTATCCGGGAACTCGAAGCCAGCGTCGATGAGGACAACGGATTCAGCGCTGACGAGCCCGACTCGGAGGAATCGGCCGCCACCTCGACGGAGGCCGACACACCTAACACTGAGGATACCAACGAGATTGATAACAGGGAGGAGGCCGAGGCCGCGTCGGAGACCGAGACCGAAGAGGACTCGGAGTCCGACATCATCGTCGCGTAGGGCTGTCGGCTACATCACCGCATGCATATTAAAGAGCTCGTCCTCGACAATTTCAAGAGCTTCGGACGGAAGACCCGAATCCCGTTCTACGAAGATTTTACCACTATCAGCGGCCCGAACGGCTCGGGCAAGTCCAACATCATCGACGCGATTCTGTTTGCACTTGGACTCGCTCGCACCTCGGGTATCCGCGCCGAGAAACTCACCGACCTCATCTACAACCCCGGCCACGCCGACGAAGATGCCGAGTACGACGGCGAACGGCAGGCCAGCGTCGAGGTAATTCTGGCCAACGACGACCGGACGCTGTCCCGTTCACAGGTCGTCAACGCCGCCGGCACTGAAGATGTGGGTGACGTGGACGAGATCGCCATCAAACGCCGGGTCAAGGAGACCGAGGACAACTACTACTCCTACTACTACATCAACGGTCGCTCGGTCAACCTTTCGGACATTCAGGACCTGCTCGCTCAGGCCGGCGTCACGCCTGAAGGCTACAACGTCGTCATGCAGGGCGACGTGACCGAGATCATCAACATGACCGCCGGCTCCCGCCGGGAGATCATCGACGAGATCGCCGGCGTCGCCCAGTTCGACGCAAAGAAGGCCGACGCCTTCGACGAACTGGAGGTCGTGCAAGAGCGCATCGACGAGGCTGAACTCCGCATCGAAGAGAAACAGGACCGCCTCGACCAGCTCGAAGACGAGCGCGAGACGGCGCTCAAGTATCAGGACCTCCGCGACGAGAAAGAGGAGTACGAGGGCTACCGCAAGGCCGCGGAACTGGAAGACAAGCGCGAGGAACTGGCGGCCGTCGAGGAAACCATCGACGAGCTCGAAACCGAACTCACGGAGCTCCAGACGGAGCTCGACGAGCGTCAGGGCGCAGTCATCCGGCTGGAAGACGAACTCCACGAACTCAATCAGGAGATCGAGCGCAAAGGCGAGGACGAACAGCTCGCCATCAAGCGCGAGATCGAGGAAATCAAAGGCGACATCTCCCGGCTGGAGGACAAGATCGAGTCAGCCGAGGAGACCGTCGAGGCCGCCGAGAACGAGCGCCGGCAGGCGTTCGTCCAGATCGACCGTAAGCAGGAGACCATCGACGATCTTGAAAGCGACATCCGCGAGACGAAAGTCGCCAAATCCAACGTCAAGGCCGACATCGCGGAGAAGGAATCCGAACTCGCGGAGGTCCAGCAACGAATCGACGAGGTCGGCGAGGAGTTCCAAGAGGTCAAAGACGAACTGGAGGAGAAGCGCTCGCGGCTTGAGACGCTCAAAAGCGAGAAGAACGACCTCCAGCGCGAGCAGGACCGTCTGCTCGACGAGGCCCGCCGGCGCTCGAACGCCGAGGACGAGAAGCGAGCGGCTATTGAGGAAGCCGAAGCCGAGATCCCCGACCTCGAAGCCGACATCGAGGACCTGCAGACGGAACTGGAGAAAGCGAAACAGAACAAGGCGACTATCGGCGAAGTCGTCGACGACCTCCGGGCCGAGAAGCGGGAGCTCCAGTCTGATCTGGACGACCTCGAAGACGAGATCAGCGCGAAACAGCAGGAGTACGCCCAGCTAGAGGCGAAGGCCGGCGAAGACGGCGACTCCTCGTACGGCCGGGCGGTGACGGCGATTCTCAACGCCGGCCAAGACGGCGTCCACGGCACCGTCGGCCAACTCGGCGGCGTCGACCCCGAGTACGCCACGGCCTGTGAGACGGCGGCTGGCGGGCGGCTCGCCCACGTGGTCGTCGATGACGATAGCGTCGGCCAGCGCTGTATCGAGTACCTCAAATCCCGCAGCGCCGGGCGGGCGACGTTCCTCCCGATTACGCAGATGCAGAACCGCTCGCTGGGGTCGCTGCCCAGCGCCGACGGCGTCATCGACTTCGCGTACAACCTCGTGGATTTCGACCGCGAGTACGCGGGTATCTTCTCGTACGTGCTGGGCGACACCGTCGTCGTCGACAGTATGGACACCGCCCGCGAGCTGATGGGCGACTACCGGATGGTCACGCTTGAGGGCGACCTCGTCGAGAAGTCCGGCGCAATGACCGGCGGCTCCTCCTCGGGCACGCGCTACTCCTTCTCGGGTGGCGCTGGCAAGCTCGAACGGGTCGCCACGCGCATCAACGAACTCGAAGACGAGCGCGCCGACGTGCGCGATGACCTCCGTGATGTCGAGGAGCGCCTTGACGACGCCCGCGACCGCGAGTCCGATGCGACCGAACAGGTCCGGGATATCGAGACGAGCATCGAGCGCAAGCAGACCGCGCTCGAAGACACCCGCGAGCGAATCGAGCAACTGGAAGCGGACCTCGAAGAAATCGCTGACGAGCGCGAGGACGTGGCCGACCAGATGGACGAACTGGAGGCCGACATCGAAGCAAAGACCGAAGAGATCGACGCGCTCCAGCGCGATATCGACGAGCTAGAAGCCGAGGTCGAGGATTCGGAACTACCGGACCTGACCGACCAGCGCGAGTCGATCAAGGACGACATCGATGCGCTCGAAGACCGTCAGGGCGAACTCGACGCCGAACTCAACGAGTACCAGTTAGAGAAGCAGTACGCCGAGGAGGCCATTGAGGACCTCCACGACGACATTGAGGCGGCCCAGAACCGCAAGGCCGACCACGAGGAACGCATCGACGACCTCGAAGCGACGGTCGCGGAGAAGCAGGAGCTGAAAGGCGAGAAGGAACAGGCCGTCGCCGACCTCGAAGAGGAACTGGCCGAACTCAAGTCCGAGCGCGAAGACCTGAAAGCCGACCTGCAGGAAGCCAAGGAAGCCCGCGACGAGCAACAGGCCGCGGTCTCCGAAATTGAGCGCGACCTCGAATCTGAGCAGGAAACTCAGGAGCGTCTGGAGTGGGAAATCGATGAACTCGAAGCGCAGGTCGGCGACTACGACCCCGAGGACGTGCCCGACCACGAGACGGTCGAACAGGAGATTGACCGGCTGGAAACGGAGATGGAGAAACTGGAGCCGGTCAATATGCGGGCTATCGAGGAGTACGACCGGGTCAACGACGACCTGCAGGAACTCGAAGACAAGAAAGCGACGCTGGTCGAAGAGGCCGACGGCATCCGCGACCGCATCGATACCTATGAGGCCCGCAAGAAGGAGACGTTCATGGAGTCGTTCACGGAGATCAACGACCAGTTCCAGAACATCTTTGAGCGGCTCTCGAACGGCACCGGCCATCTCCACCTCGAAGACGAGGACGACCCCTTCGAGGGCGGGCTGACGATGAAGGCCCAGCCCGGCGACAAGCCGATTCAGCGGCTGAACGCGATGTCGGGCGGCGAGAAGTCCCTGACAGCGCTGGCGTTTATTTTCGCCATCCAGCGACACAACCCCGCGCCGTTCTACGCGCTGGACGAGGTCGACGCTTTCCTCGACGCGGCTAACGCCGACCTCGTCGGTGAACTGGTGGACGAACTCGCCGGCGACGCCCAGTTCGTCGTCGTCTCACACCGCTCAGCCATGCTGGAGCGGTCCGAGCGCGCTATCGGCGTGATGATGCAGGGCGACAACGTGAGCGCCGTGACCGGGATCGACCTCAGCGGTGAGGGCGACGGTGATGAGGAGGTTCCGGCTGATGACTAGCGAGGAGCCGACGGAGCAGCGCAACGGAGACTCCTCGGCACAGTCGAGCGGGGAGGGCGAGGCGCGCCCGGAGGAAGCGCCTCGGGGTAGCGAGCGGGGAGCGAATGTGACCCGCGAGCGCAGTGACCCGCGAGACGATGCCGATGACATCCCACTCAACATCACCGGGCACGAGGACCGCGAGCCGCCAGGTGGCTCGGACGACGCGGCGGCGCTGCTGGGCGACTCCCCCGACCCAGACGACGAGACAACTGCACAGGACAGCCCCGAAAGCGACCGGACGACCGACGAGGACGAGGACGAGGACGAAGACGTCGAACCGGTCGAAGTGCTGGTCCAGCTCGCGGACGACGGCGAAATCGACCCGTGGGATATCGACGTGGTGCGGGTCACCGACAAGTTCCTCCAGCGTATCGACGACGCGGACCTGCGCACGTCGGGGCGGGCGCTGTTCTACGCGAGCGTCTTGATTCGGATGAAAAGCGACGCGATGCTCGGCGAGGGCGAGACGGAAGAGGAGCCGGCCGAGCCGTGGGAGCAGGCAATGCACGAGGACGCCCCCATCGAGGACCCGGACCCCTTCGCTGCGCTGGAGTCGGAGATGGACCGACGGCTCGAACGCCGCCGCGCCCGCGGGATGCCACAGACGCTCGATGAACTCGTCCGGGATCTCCGCGACGCCGAACGGGAATCGTGGTGGAAGGAGTCCCGCGAGTACGACACCAGCGACTCGCCGAGCGGGTACGACCGCGGGACGCAGGAACTGGACTACCGCGGGGCCGACGACATGCGACTGGACGAGGAACCGTCGGCCGCCGATGTGACTGGAACAGCCCACGCCGAGAACATCGATGACATCATCGCCGACGTGCACGACACCGTCCGCGAGCAGTACGACCAGGGCCGCGAAGAGGTGCTGTACCGCGAGGTCGACACGGCCGGTGGGTCTCGCGTTGAGACGTTCCTCGGATTGCTCTTTTTAGCTCACCGCGGTCAGGTCCGCCTCCAGCAGGATGACCTCTTTGGGGACCTCTGGATTCAGGACCCCAGCGCCGCGACCGGGTCGGACGAAGCCATCGCAGACTGAGCGAGCCAGTTGGGCGGCTCTACTGTGTCCAGTGGGGCCAGCAAACAGGTTCAAACGGGTCGAACCCTAAACGTTGGTAATGGCGACTCAGTCCTCGCCGCCGAAGTTACCTGACCCGGAAGCGCTCGCAGACACGTTCCACGTGTACGAGATCGACAGGACCGCCGAGGACGGCGTCCGGTATTACGGCGAGCCACTGACCGAGTCCGAACAGGTCATCCACCGCATCGCGCCGGCGTTCCGTCAGCGCGGGTACCGCGTCGCGCTCAAGCGGGAGATGGGCGAATGGGTGCTGATTGCCCACGAGCGGTCGCTCGGCGTCGACGGCATCCCGTGGTTGAACGTCGGGCTCGCCGTCCTGACGCTGTTGTCGACGCTGTACGCCGGGACCCGCTGGTACGGGCTGTCCGTGCTCGAAGACCCGACAGCCATGCTCGCGGCGTGGCCCTTCGCCGCGGCCGCACTGGGTATCCTCGCAATTCACGAGTTCGGCCACTACGTCATGAGCCGGTACCACGAGGTTGAGGCGAGCCTGCCGTACTTCCTGCCGTTTCCGAACGTGCTCGGGACGCTGGGTGCGGTCATCAGCATGAACGACCACATCCCCGACCGGAAGGCGCTGTTCGACATCGGCGTCGCCGGCCCGCTGGCGGGTCTCGTTGCGACAGTCGTCGTGACTGCCATCGGTGTGACGCTCCCACCAGTGGAGGTAACTCGCGGCATCGTCACGAACATCGAACTTGGTTACCCGCTGTTGTTGCAGGGTATCGCCGCAGTCATGGGTGAACAGCTTGAGTACGCGAACCCGCAGCTCCTCCCGAACCCGGTCGTCATCGGCGGCTGGGTGGGAGCGTTCGTGACCTTCCTGAACCTCCTGCCAGTCGGCCAACTCGACGGTTCACACGTCGCCCGGTCGCTGTTTGGCGACCGACTGTCCCTGGTCCAGCTCGCCGTCCCCGTCGCCCTGTTTGGACTCGCTGGCTACCTTGTCGCCTTCGAGGGGGGCCGAGCGGCCGGGCTGTGGGCGTTCTGGGGGATTCTGGCGCTGGTGTTCGGCCGGCTCGGGTCGGCAACGCCGCTGGACGAGACGCCGCTGGGACCGGGCCGCTGGGCTGTCGGCCTGCTTACCTTCGTTCTGGGGATGCTCTGTTTCGTCCCGGTGCCGCTCGTCATCACGATGTAGCGCCCGCCGCTCGTTCTCGCCGCAGACGACTCATAGCCCGTACGGGTCGTATTCGGGTCTGTTGTCCGCGTCGGCAGAGAGGTCATATCGCTCCCGGAACTCCGTGAGTAGGTCATCAGCGCCAGCAGTGAACAACACAGCGACGCCATACGGCCGGGAGTACGAGTCAGCATCGGGCGGGTCAGGGTCGATGAAAATAGCGTCTGTCGGCGGGTCGCCGATACCGGGGAGTTCGGTCAGCAGTGATTCCATCGGCACGAGCCCGGTGAGCACGCTCGGGACGAACGTGCCGCCGGGCAGCGGCGCGCGCGGCTGCACGAAACACTCCGCGACCGGCTTGCCGTCTTCTTCGAGTACGGCGCTCGCCGGGCGTTCCAGCCCCGGCTCCCAGAGGTCAGCCGCGACTTCGGGGACTTCGGCGTCAACGACGAAATCCATCGCGACGCGGTCACGACGGTCGAACGAAAGCAGCGACCAGGCTTCCTCCGAGTCGTCGGGATCGCCGCCGAGTGTGGCCTCGACGAGATCACCTGTTCGGAGGTCGTCAACTGCCGGCTGTCGTTCGCCGTAGCCGGACTGGTACACGGTGTAGAGCCGCGTTGCATCGGTGTCGAACAGATTGATGTGCGGGACCGCATCGACGACCCGGTAGACCCTGAACACGCCCGTGCGCTCGTCCATACTTTCCCGATGCGCTCCATCGTCAAGACTCCGCGGACTCACCGGCGCTCAGGCAGCCGTCATGAGTTTGAGCCACTCGGTCAGGCAGTCGTCGCTACAGTGGTGGTGGCGCTGTCGTCCGCTACCTGTATCCAGAACTCCGACGACGAGATGCCAGTCGTCGGCGTACACGTGGCCGCCACAGACCACGCAATCGCGCACCGTCTCGTCGTCCGTCCGTTTCCCGACTGACACGGTCTCGACGTAGTAGGTCCCTCCGAGGGCGTACGGCGTTTCCAGCTCCATCGGCACAGCCTGGGGACTACACACCCCTAAATGACGGGGCAAACCGCCTCGGTCGACACAACACGGAGGTAGCTCCGGCTCCAAGCAACAGGTATGAGTCAATCCACGGATCTCCCGGACCCGGACCCTGAACAGCTCCGCCTGGCCGTCGAACGGTTACTCGACGAGACGGTCGATCGCGACGAGGCACTCCATGTGACGGCCGACGATCTGTCGATTGCCATTCCGATGCGGTTCGGTTCGGACTCCCAACAGGCGACGTGGCGGTTCGACGGCGACGTGACGATATCAGCCGACGGTGTTCGTGGGCCGCTCAGAGAGTGGGTCGACCTCCTCGAAGAATAGCCGGCATCGGAGCCGAAGCGCTCAGAATGCCGCGACGTGGGGCAAAGATCAAATTATAGTGTCCACGCCGAGCGGTCCTGTTCGACGAGGTGCCAGTATGACCGGCGATTTCGGTCGGATCGAGCGAGGACTGTGCGTCGCAGTTACTGTGTCCGCGGCAGTTAGCGGGAGAATCTGGCCAGCGATTCGCCGAGGCCCGGACCGACACCTGCGGTGACTGCTGTTCGGGACGTGTGCACGCGAACGACTACTGGGAGAATGAACGTATGGCCACAGCGGTAATACGGAGTAGCAGGGCACGATATCCACGCTGGTGACCGAAATTGAAGCGTTCCGTTTCAGGCATCTCCTCTGTGTGCGTGGCCAATAAACAGTGTCACGGCGTTGCAGACGACGAGTGCGACGAACGCCACCCGCGTTGCCCCGGAGTTCAGGCCAGTAATTAGCAGCGGGAGATACAGAAACGGGAGCGCAATCGCTGTCCAGAACGCGAAGCCTCGAACGGCGGAGACGAAAGGCTCGTCGAACTCCGGTATAGAGTCATCAAACTGGGCGAGTAATTCGTATGCGGACGAACTTGACATATGGAGGGAACCTATCCACGGCTTCTACTGGAGATAGCTTATAACCTCTAGAGGTTTCCGGCCGTTTCGCTTCGTTTCACGTACAGCGGTCCCCCAATAGTTCATTTTACTACAGGCTGAGCGGCGCGGAGACGTTTTATTAGCTGCGGAGATCTGGTATGACACCTGTGCCACTTCTGATCTCTATGACATTCTCGGTGGACGTGCACGACCGATCACGGTCCGAGTAGTGACACGGTTACGTCGTGTTCTGTATCCGTTAGTGTGGTGCTATCAACGACGTGGTCCGGCAGCGACTCCCGCCACTCGGCGAGTCGTTGCTCGTGGTAGGTCCGATGGCGCTCCACCGAGTACGTCTCGTCGTCCGCGTCCCGGAGCTCGTCAGCGGTGTCGTCAGGCGTTGGATACGACGGTGCGTCCGTAGCCAGTAGCGAGCCGGGCTCGATGAGAATCGGTTCATCGTCGTCGTCGGGCTGGACGACGTGGAGACGCGCCCGCATCCGGCCGCTAAACGGCGGTGTGACGCGCAACACCGTCTCTGACCCGTCCGCAGCCGCTTCGATGGCTGCAACGAGGTCGGTGGCGCTTATCGCGAGTGATTTGATATCTGTCGGGTCGCTGTCCATGGTTGAGTCTGTATGTTCCATTGGTTCAGGCTGTTACATCCGATTGCTGTAGTCCCAGGTGTGGAGTCGGTCGGGCGTAATCGTAATCCGTACCTCGCGGCGGTCGGGTGCAAGCAGTTGGTCGGCCAGTGGTGAGTCGGTCCCGCCGAGATAGCGGTGCAACAACTCGGTGAGAACTGTCTTATCCTCGTCCGCTGTCATCGTCGCTGTTCCGTTGCCTCTGACGCCGCAGTACGGCGGCTCGTTCGTCGAGATTTCGAAGGAGACGCTGGCGTCATAGTTGAGGTAGTCGACAACTGCCGCATCCGCCCCAGTCGCACACTCGAAGACACCGTCAACGAACCGATACCAGAGCGAGAGCATCCAAGGCTTGTCTGCTGGAGTTCGACACCCGAGACGGAGTGGCACAGTTTCGGCGCTGAGAAACTGTTCCATCTCCTCGCTCGTCCACGGTCCGGAGACGGTCACCATACACACAGCCTACGGTCGCCGCT
This sequence comes from Haloarcula sp. JP-Z28, assembly GCF_011440255.1. NCBI lineage: Archaea > Methanobacteriati > Methanobacteriota > Halobacteria > Halobacteriales > Haloarculaceae > Haloarcula > Haloarcula sp. JP-Z28. The sequence goes on from NZ_JAAOHT010000012.1 coordinate 57,092, forward strand.
ATGTTAACATCTCTGGGATGAGTCACTACATTGTGACAGCACAGTTTCACGAGAATCGACAATAGGACAACCATAGAATTCTCAAAATAGATAATCTGCTGGGTAGCTTTATTTTGCTGTTCAGGAAAGTCACCGTGAGAGCAGTGCGTGAGTCGACAGGAGGGACAACAAGTGCAAAAGCGTGGTGAGACCAAGGAGGCAACGGTGCTTGTCGTTGACGATGAGCAAGATATCGCGGACCTGTATTCGACGTGGCTGCTGACCGCACACGACGTTCGGACCGCACACAGCGGTACTGAGGCGCTCCAGTTAGCCGACGCGTCCGTCGACGTCGTCTTTCTGGACCGACAGATGCCCGACATGAGTGGTGACGAGGTCCTCGACACCATCGCAGAACGGGGTATCGACCCCGCAGTAGTGATGGTGACGGCCGTCGACCCGGACTTCGACATTGTCGAGATGCCCTTCGACGAGTATCTGACCAAGCCGGTCAGCCGCGAGGACCTCCTCGACACCGTCTCGGAGATGCTTATCCGAACCACGTACGACGACCGGGTTCAGGAGTACTTCGCCGTAGCTTCGAAGAAGGCGACACTAGAAACCCAGAAGAACACACCACAACTCGAAGCAAGCGATGAATACCAGACCGTCAACGAGCGGTTCGAAGAACTCCGCCAAAGGGCCGATGCCACGGCCGCAGAGATTGACGATTTCGAGTCCGTATTTCAGCAGTTCCCCGGTAACGGGCTCTCATCTGGCTAATCGCTGGCGATTCTTTTCTCACGGAGCGACAGTAATGCGTCGAGCAGTCGGAGCAAACGTACTGGCGTTTGAGAACAACTCGTTGACGACGCAGTCTGCTTGCTCGGCACACCGCCGCTCGGACTGGTGTAGTGCTGTTCCCGAATCCGAGATAGAGACGCTACTGGCTGCTTGTCGATGTGATCTGGAAAATGCCCGGGGAGGGCTCCGAACCCTCGATCTCCGCATGGCCCAGGTCTGGGGCGTGACGAGCGCCCCGGGGTCATGACGGGTGCACTGCCGCATGAGTCGAAAGACCCTATGAGTGCGGCGCTATGTCCAGCTAAGCCACCCGGGCGCGGGTGCATTCAGCCGTTGGCCGTTAGCCGTCTTGAAGGTTCTCATCTCTGTCGAGACTGTGGTACAGTCCCACGCCGCGAGCGCCTCACCGGCGTTGCTACTCGACCCGCGGATTTAAGCCACCACGCAGGTATGCAGGCAGTATGGAGGTACCAGACCTCGTCCAGCAGGAACTCGGGGACGAGGAGATCCAGGGCGGTGTCAACCTCGGCGACGAAGACGCGGCCTGTTTCACACCGACCCGGACGCTCGTCTACCGCGGTGAGGGCCTTCTCAGCGACGAGAAGGTCGCCAGCTATCCGCACGACTTCGAACGGCTCACGGTTTCGGAAGGCCGACGCAAGACCAAATTCTCGCTCATCTACACCAGTGAGAAGCTCGAACTGTCTGTCCCCGGGAGCCGCGCTGATGCCGTCCTCGAACGGTTGCTCGAAGGGAAGCTCACTGTCTCGGGCGGCATCGCCCCCGACGAGAGTCTCGTCGGCGTGTTCCGGTTCAGCGAACTCACGCTGGTTGTTACCGACCGCCAACTGCTCAAGCACATCGGCAACGTCACCTGGGACGCCGACTACGAGGCGTTCTCCTTCGACGACGTGACTGGTCTAGAGTTCGAAGAGGGGAGCGTCGCTACGGCCGTCGTCCTCTCGTTTAATGAGCGGCCAGAACGCATCAAAGCGCCGTCCGAGGAAGCACCAATGGTCCGGAAAGCGCTGGAAGAGGCCCTCTTCGCGTACCACGAAGTCGATTCACTTGCCGACCTCAACGCCAAGGTTGGAGCCGACCCCGACAAGAGTGCTGACGAAGCCGGCAACGGTCTCGGCCTTGAATCTGGCATCGACCCGCTTGTGAGCAACGACGAGGAGGGCGGTGACGATTCCGAGAGTGAGTCCACGAGCGCCAGTACACAGGCTGCGACCGCATCGACCAATGAGCAGGGACCCACCACTGAAGCCCCGACGGAGACACGATCCAGTGACACAGCTGGCATAGACACCGGATCGGTCGAGTCGGACACCACCACAGACCCCGATATCGCTGAACTCGAGGCACAGGTCGCAGAACTGACCGCCGCTGTCGAGGCTCAGAACGAACAGCTCCAGAGACAGGAGCGAACGATCAAACAGCTCATCAAGGAACTCCGGCAGAGTCGCTAAGCCGCCGCGTTCCGCCTTGATGCCCGTCTCGGGAGGCTCGCTATTCTCTGGCCGTTGTCCTCAATGACACGCTGAGACCGTCGCTGCGACAGCAACCGCGCTTTCGCTGCTTGCGGCTCGTTTCGGTCGCCGCTCGTCCACCGAGGGCCACACCCTGGTCACGGGTCGCGTCGCTCCCCGTTCTCAAACCGAGGACCACCCCCTTCTGTCGTGCCCCTCACTACTCTCTCCCCAACACTTTCCGAATGCACGTCGACCCGAACGGGCCCAGTTCGCCGTCGTCAAACTGGACGAAGTGGCCCGTACTGATAGCTGCACCACAGCGCTGACACGAGAACTCCCCGTCACGGACGACGACATCGCTGTCGAAGTTCACGTACGACCCCTGTGATCGCGGGCGGATAACGCCGTTCTCGCGTTCGATGAGGCCCCGAATCACTGCAGTGTCGAGTATCTCGCGCTGGACCTGTGGGTTGGTCGTCACCGTCTCGATACGGTCGAGGGCGTCGGCGACGGACAGCTCCCCGTGTTCCAGATGGGCGAGTAGTTCGACACCGAGCTCGACCGGGTCTCGCGTCTCGGACACAATCGCCGATTCAACCCCGAGCAACGTAAAAGATACCACAAAGCGTTTGTCGATTGCTACCGCCCACTTGGGTAGATGGACCGCCTCGCGAAGCGACAGCTGATCGGGACCGCCGGACTGGTGGCAGTCGTCGCTATTGTGACGACGCTGCTTACACCCGAGCGGGTGGTGGCCCAGCTGCTGCACCTCGCTGACCACCCTGTCTACCTCGCGGGTGTCATCGTCGGCCTGTATCTGGTCCGCCCGTTCTTCGCGTGGCCGACGATGCCGTTATCTGCGTTCGTCGGGTTCGTCCTTGGGGTCAAGTACGGCTTCCCGGTCGCGCTGATGGGCGCACTCGTCACCTGCCTCATTCCCTACCGATTCGCACTCCGGGCCGGTGAGCAAGGCGGGATGTTCGGCTGGCTTGGGGACTCCGGCCGGCGGATCATCGAGGTGACCGGCGAGACGCGGGGCGTCCTCGCGGCGCGACTCTCACCGGTGCCCGCGGACCCCGTTTCCTATGGAGCCGGGTTCGCTCGCGTCTCGCCGCGTTCGTTCGCTGTCGGGACGTTCCTCGGTGAGATTCCGTGGGTCGCCGTCGAGGTCACCGCCGGCGCGTCACTGCGGTCGCTAACGCTCACTGGCCTCACCGTCGACGCACTCCCGCACGTGCTGCTGTTCTCCGCGGCGCTGGCCGTGCTGGTACTTGCGGGGCCGGCCTACCGCCACGTCAACGCTCCGAACTCGTCGTGAACTCGAACCGCGCGCCGCCGCCGTCGCTCTCTGTCACCGACACTGACCAGCCGTGCGCCTGTGCGACCTCCCCGACGATTGCCAGCCCGAACCCGGTTCCGGTATCGCTTGTGGTGTAGCCCCGTTCGAACACGTCATCTCGCTCTTCCGGCGGAATACCAGCGCCGTCGTCGGCGACATAAAATCCGGTATCCATTGTCCCGACAGAGACTGTGATCGGGGTTGAGGTCGCCGCGCGACACTCCCGCTCCACCGCGTCGTCAGGCTGCGGCTGGTCACTCGCGGACCCATGTTCCACACTGTTTCGGAACAGGTTCTCGAACACCGCACGGAGCCGTGCCGCGTCAGCTTCGACCGTCGCTGTCCCGTGTTTTTCGAGCGTGGCTTCACCGGTTTCGACATCGGCCCAGGCCTGCCCTGCAAGGGCAGCGAGGTCAACCATCGTCGTCTCGCCAACCCTATCGCCCTGTCTGGCAAGTGTCAACAGGTCGTTGATAAGTTCGTCCATCCGGTCGGCCGCGGACTCAGCCGCCTCAAGATGTGAGACATCGCCCGACGTCCGGGCAACCGATATTCGCCCTTTGACCACGTTCAGCGGGTTTCGGAGGTCATGGCTAACGACAGATGCGAACTCCGCGAGCTGTCGTTCCCTGTCTTTCCGGTCGCTGATATCGCGGATGACGCCCGCTGTGCCGTTGAACTCCCCGTCTACGGCTGGAAGCAACGCGATATGGATCTCGATAGGGGTGTGATCCCCGTCCTGATCGACGATATCCGTTTCGAAGGTCACGTTCTGCCGGGTCGGGTCGGACAGCATGGTCCGGATGAGGTCGCTGCCGCGGTCGATGTCCTCGCCAGCCATAATCGTAGAGATGTGCTCGCCGATGAGAGCGTCCGGTTCGAACCCAGTCAGTCGCTCGATCGCCTCGTTCACGTAGGTGAACACGCCCTCCTCGTCGAGGGTGTACACCGGGTCGCCGACAGCCTCGATAATCGTCTCATAGCGTTCGAGTTCTCGCTTGCGCTGTTTTCGCTCTGTTGTTTCACGCATCACACCGACTGACCCGTCGAAGTTCCCGTCCTCGTCGAACAGTGGTGCGATCCTGTCCTCATTGATCCGGACCGTCCCGTCAGCCGATATCGTGCGCATCTCGTAGGAAGCCCACGTTCGCTCGTCGTCAAGTAGGTCATGGATGAGTTCTGTCGCCTTCTCGACATCCGCGTCGGGCATGAACCGGGCTGGCTCCGAGCCGACGATTTCCGAGCGGTCGTATCCCAGATGGGCTGCCATCGCCTCGTTCACCATCTCTACTGTCCCGTCCCTGTCGAGGACGTACATCGGGTCCCCAACGTTTTCGACCAGCGTTCGGTATTCTCTGAGTTCCCGCTCCCGGCGCTTCCGCTCGGTGATGTCCCGACCGATGCCGGCAATCCCGAACAGGTCGCCGCGCTCGTCTTCGATGAGCGTCCCTCGAAATTCGTACTGGAGCCGCTCGCCGTCAGCCGTCTCAATGCCTGCCTCGATTGTTCCGTACCCGGTTTCCAACGTCTCGTTGAATATCCGCCATAGTTTTTCGTGGTCAGAATCCACAATGAGGTCGTCAATTCCCATCGACGCTAATTTCTCGTTGGTGTAGCCGGTCGCCGACTGGACAGTGTCGTTCCACCGGACCAGACTCCCGTCGGTGCCAACCACGTAGAACATATCGTCGACAGAGTCGATGAGATTCTCGGTAAATGCTCGTTGATCCGCGAGCTCCCGTTCACGCTCCTCGCGCGCAGTCACGTCGGTGATGAACCCTTCGAGGATTTCGACGCCATTGTCGTCAGTGTCAACGACACGCCCACGCTCCCACATCCAGCGGGTCTCACCGTCGGCCGTCTCGATCTGGTAGGAGACCTCGAACGGTTCGCCGGCGGCAATACAGGTCTGGACCGTTTCCCAGAGACGCTCCGTTTCGGAGTCCTTGATCAGCGCACCCCAGGAGATGTCGCCACGCTCGAGCGCCTCCGAACTGTAGCCGACTAGCTCCGCTGCACCGTCGCTAACGAACTCCATCGGCCAATCAGGCTCGTTCCGGGCGCGATACACCATCCCCGGCAGATTCGAAATGAGCGTCGACAGCATTCGCTCGGACTCTTCGAGCGCGGTCTTGGCCCGTCGTTCCTCGACAGCCCGCTCGATACGGTTGGCAAGCACGGCGTACTGGTCTGTCCCCATCCCTTTCTGGAGGTATTCGGTGACACCAGCGGAGATGGCATCACTCGCGATTTCCTCGTTTCCTTTGCCAGTAAAGAGAATAAACGGGAGTTCCTCGTACTCCTCGCGAACGACCTTCAGAAATTCGAGCCCGCCCATGCCCGGCATATCGTGATCGCTAACGACACAGTCGAACGTGTGCTCAGACAATCGCTCTAACCCAGCGGCCGCACTTCGCTCGGTACAGACAGAGAGGTTGCCGTGCGTTCGTTTCAGGTGGACCGCAACGAGATCGCCAAGGTCGGGGTCGTCGTCGACGTGCAGCACTGAAATCTCTTCCCCGTGACCACTCATACCACTTCTTTCGTTGTTCCAAGATAATAAACCCGCGAGCGTATCGTCAGTAGAACGTGTCAGCGCAGTCATACACGACGCCGTGCTCCGGACAGACGTACTTGCAGTGTCGGTGGTACATTGCCCGCTCACAGCGCGGACACGGCCGACCGCCGGGCTGCTCGTCCATGATTCTGTAGAGCAGCCCCGCTCGCTTGTGTCTTCCGGAGTTTCGGAACGGATTCTAGCCGAAATTGGAACAATCCCTTTTGCGGGGTAGGCCGTCAGTATAGCCATGACTGACGACCTCCTCGACTCGCCCGGCGGTCGGCTGCTGGTCAGCGTCGCCGCAGCTATCGCGGGCCTGGCCGGGTCCTACGCGGTGACCGGCTACGCGCCTGCGTTCATCGCCTCACCCGTTGAGCGGGCACTCGCGCGGTCGATGCCCGGCATCATCGTCTCGACTGCCATCTCGACGCTCGGCAGTCTCGGCCAACAGCTCAATCTCCTGCTCGCCATCGGACTTGCGGGGCTGTTCATCGCACTGGCGGCCAGGGCAGCCATCCTCACCGGCCAGCTGGCGAACAATCGTGCCCTCCCGGTCGTCGGAACGGCTGTCGTAACGTGGGCCGTCAGCGTCGTTCTCACCGGCGAAGTCGTCCTTGCCGCTGGCCCGGCGGTCCCCGCCGCCGCCGTTGTCGGCCTTGCGCAACTCCTCGACGGATTCGGTGGCTCGGTGTCACCGATATCCTCGAAACGACGGCGAGCGCTCTCGACGGTCGGCGCGGCCATCGGCGCGGCGACGGTCGGCTACGCGGCTGGCAACCAGCGGTCGGTCGTCGCGACGGGTGACGATGCGCCCGTGCTGAATGCGCCGGGGGCGGACCTCGACGATGTCGACGAGAAGCTCGCCGTCGCAGCGGAGTCATCGCTGGGCTTTGGCGACATAGACCCGCTGGTCAGCGAGAACTTCTACGAGGTCGACATCAACTCCATCGACCCGCAGATCTCGGCCGCGGACTGGTCGCTCTCTATCACCGGCGCTGTCGAAGAGGAGGTCACGCTCGACTATGAGGATATCATAGAGATGGATGCCGAAAACCGGTTTGTTACGCTTCGTTGCGTGGGGGAGAGCCTCAACGGCTACAAGACGGATAACGCGCTATGGACCGGCGTTCCCGTCGACAGCCTGCTCGAAGAAGCCGGCGTCCAGAGCGGCTGTGAGTGCGTCATGCTCCGGGCCGAAGACGACTACTACGAGGAGTTCCCCATCGACGCGCTCCGGGGCGGGATGCTCGCCTACGGGATGAACGGAAAGATACTCCCGCGCGGCCACGGCTACCCCGTCCGAGCGCTGGTCCCCGGCCACTGGGGCGAGGTCAACGTCAAGTGGCTCTCGGAAATCGAGGTGCTGGACGAGGAGGCCGACGGCTACTGGGAGAAACGCGGTTGGCAGGGGACCGGACCGGTGAATCCGGTCGCTAAACTCCACCACGAATCGATGCTTTCGGACGGCCGCCGACGTATCGGCGGCCCTGCTTACGCCGGCCTGCGCGGTGTCAAGCGCGTCGAAGTCTCCACCGACGGCGGCGAGACGTGGGCGGACGCGACGCTCTCGGACCAACTGCCCGCAGCCAGCGGCGACGGCCCCGCCGCGGACGCCTGGCGGCAGTGGGAGTACACTTACGACCCACCGTCCAGCGGTCACACCGTCGTCGTCCGAATGGTCGACCAGCGCGGCGAGGTGCAGCCGGAAACAGAGACCGACTCGTATCCCAGCGGTGCCTCGGGCTGGGTCTCCAAACAGTACTCATAGTGCAAAGCGAGCGGCACATACCGCTGTAGTCGCTACTGTGCGTATGGACGAGACGATTGCGGGCGAGGTCATCCACGTCGTCCCGCCAGCCGACCACGAGGACTACGACTTCGAGCCCAAGATGGCGTCGCTCGCGGACTCACGCTACGTCATCGTCTGCCGCAAGGGCGGGAAGCCGTCGTGGCTCGAACGGATTGCGGCATTTCTCCGCCGCCAGCCTATCGAGCCGGTGACGCTTGTCGCAGACTCGGCAGCCGAAGAAGGGACAGAAATCACCGCGACTGTCGAGGAAACGACGATTACCGGCGTGTACGACGTGACGGAATTCCGGTAGCGGACGCACCGGATACCGACACTAAATATTTCATAGAGTGATAAGAATAACTGATGTTTATTCAGCAAGGGGTAATCTCATCTCCATTAACTCTCATTATATTCGCACCATCAATTAGATAGAGGGCCTTTGATTCGTAATCCGCTTCTAATTCTTTCGTTGAGTAGTGATACGGGACGTTTACCTCAACATACTTTCCACGGTTTGTCTCATTTATTATTTCAGCATATTTCGTTCCAGTTTGCCCTCCAGGTGCACCACTTGCACAAGAAGCATTTTGTAGCTGATTAAAAATATAATCCTCCTCAGCGGATAGTGCTCGTTTTTTTGCACTGTTATTTGCCACTAGTTGAGGAGTTTGCTCATCGGTTGTTGTATCCTCACGTAAAGACTCGGTTGATGTGCTGATCTCAGAACTATTCGGAGACACACAACCCGCGCCAACCAGACATAGGACAAGTACTGCCAGAAAGACCGATCGTGAGAAGTCCATTACAGTTTGGTTAGTGTTATCGAGTGAATACTTTGTGATCCAACTCATATAGGCCCCATACCGGGTGGACATTCTTGCCGGACCCATTGAGAAAGAGCGGATAATATTAACCAATAGTTTTTGATGATTTAATCAGTATGTAATCTGTATTGACCATCTATCAATAACCGACACGGGGTTTGCGAATAGTTCTATGACTCGGTGTTACTAGAAAAGAAACGGCGTCAATCGCGGTGAAAGCCGACTCCGTGTGTCACCGACTCAGCACTCGGACCAGCCACAGGACTCGCAGGTCTTGCAGCCTTCCGAGTAGTACAGCGACAGCGAGCCACAGTCAGGACACTCCGGGCTCTCGCCGGCGTCGATGATGTCCTGCTGGTCGCCACCCGCGTCAGCTGCGGCGGCCGCGCCGCCGTCGGTCTGGGTCTGGGTGGCGGTCTCGCCTTCAGCTTTTTCGGCGGTTTCCTCTAGTGTGGTCTGGTCGGGGTAGGCCTTGTCGACGTCGCCGTCGAGGTAGCGACGCAGGGCCGTGCCGATGGCGTCCGGGATGGACTGGATCTGCTCGCCCTTGTCCCAGGCGACCTTCGGCGACCGGATACCCTGCAGTTCGTCGGCGATCTCTTCGGGGTCGACGCCCGAGCGAAGTGCCGTCGAGATGGTCTTGGCCAGCGCCTCGGTGAAGGAGGCGGTGAAGCCACCGGAGTTGCCGATGTTGGCGAACAGCTCGAACGGCCGGTCGGCTTCGGGGTCCTCGTTGATGTTGACGTAGAGCTTCCCGTAGCCGGTGTCGATGCGCTGTGTCACGCCGTGGAGCACGTCCGGCCGGGTCTGCTTCTCGGCGTACTCGGCGTCCCCGTCGGCGACACCCAGCACCTGCTGGATGGAGTCGTCGATGGCGGCCTGAACGGCCTCGTCCTCGAGGAAGCCTTCGATGCCGCCGAAGACCTCCTCGATCTGGGCGACGATCTCGTCGGCGTCCATGTCCGAGAACTCCGTGTTCTGGGCGCGCGTGGTCAGCACCTGCTTGCTGCGGGTACCGTCGCGGTAGTAGGTGACGCCCTTGCCGCCGTGGTCGTAGATGTACTCGAACACTTCGGCGGCGTCCTCTGTCGTGGAGTCGTTCGGGGCGTTGACCGTCTTCGAGATGGCGGAGTCGACGCCCTCCTGACAGGCTACCTGAATACCCGCGTGCTGCTTCGCCGAGAGGTCGCCGGTGGTGACGAACAGCTCGCCGATGGCGTCGGGCACGGTCGTCAGCCCGTCGACGCCGTCGAACTCGTTGTTGGCCATCTGCTCCTGAGCCTCCTGCTTGACGGCCTCGACGTCGATGTCGTTGTCCTCCAGCGCGCGGAGGAAGTAGTCGTCGAACTCCACGAGCATCTCGTCGCCCTGCACGTCGTCGGAGACGTTCTTGTAGTAGGCGACGTTGTAGATGGGCTCACACCCGCCGGTGGTGTTGCCAATCATCGAGGTCGTCCCGGTCGGGGCGATGGTCGTCGTGTTGTGGTTGCGGATCGGGTAGCCGTCTTCCCAGTCCGCCGCGTCCTCGCCGGTCTGCTTCTCGAACCAGTCGGAGTAGTCCGTCGGGTTCGCGTACTTGGAGTTCTCCCACTCAGTGAAGACGCCCCGTTCCTCGGCGAGTTCGTGGCTCGCGGCCTTGGACCCGTGGTTGATGTGGCGCATCGTCTGGCGGGCGATCTCGTTGGCCTCCTCGGTCCCGTAGGCGACCCCGAGCTGGATGTACAGCTGGGCCAGCCCCATGATACCGAGGCCGATTTTGCGCATCTCCCGGACCTTCTGTTCGATCTTCTCGACCGGGAAGTCCGACATCGTGACAACGTTTTCGAGGAAGCGGGTCCCGAGTTCGATGCGTCGGTCGAACTCGTCCCAGTCGATCGCTTCTTCGAGGAACGCGTCGATAGCCGCGTCAATCGAGTCGTACTCGTCCGCGTGGGCCTCCGACCAGACGCGCCAGTCCGGCGCGTCCGTGGCGGCCAGCGTCGAGAGGTTGATGTGGCCAAGGTTGCAGGCCTCGTACTCTTCGAGTGGCTGTTCGCCACACGGATTCGTGGCGAGGATCTCGTGGTCGGGGTGCTCCTCCACGTCGAAGGAGTGCTGCTTGTTCACCCGTTCGAGGTAGATAACGCCGGGTTCGCCGTTCTCGTGCGCGCCCTCAACGATATCATCCCAGAGTTCCTCGGCCGGGATCGAGAGTTCCTCGCCGACCTCGACGTGCTCGCCGAGGCCGAACATATCGTACAGCTCTTTCGTCTCCTCAGTGACGATGTGGGCGTCACCCGTTCGAGGGTTCGTGAAGGTGAATTCCTCGCCGGCCTTCAACGCCTCCATGAAGTCGTCGGTGACGCCGACGGAGATGTTGAAGTTCGACAGGTGACCCTCGACGGCGTTGCGGAGGTGCTTTGGCACCTGTCCGTCGTCGTCGATGAGTTCCCGTGCTTCCTCCAGCGCCTCTGCGAAGGAGTTGTGCGTGAAGTCGTCCGGGTCGTTCAGGCGCAGCGTCTCGGCGAGTGAGACGTCCTTGTTCTTGGCGTGGATAAACTGGATGACATCCGGGTGGGAGACGCGCATGACACCCATCTGTGCGCCACGGCGGGCGCCGCCCTGCGCGATGGTCTCGCACATCTGGTCGTAGGTCCGCATGAACGTGATGGGACCGGAGGCGATGCCGCCGGTCGAGCCGACGGGGTCGCCGTACGGGCGAAGCTTCCAGAACGCATAGCCCATGCCACCGCCGGACTGGAAGACCTGCGCGGCCTCCTTGGCGGTCTGGTGGATGTCGTCGATGTCGTCACCCGGTGAGTCGACGAAACAAGCAGACAGCTGCTGGAGTTCGTCGCCGGCGTTCATCAGCGTCGGCGAGTTCGGCATGAAGGAGAGCTGCTCCATCTGCTCTTGGAAGGCGTTGGCGGTCGATTTGACGTGGTCGCGGACACCTTCGGGCAGTTCCGGCACGACCGTCTCGTAGGCAAACTTGTTGACGTTGTAGACAGAGAGTTCGGTCTCGACGTCGTCGTCGACGGACGTTCCTTTGCCGAACACCTCGTCGGCGAGTTCGTCGCGGCGCGGGTGGTCGGGCTTCAGCTGGTCCGGCGAGACGTGTACGTCGACGTCCTGCTTGTTGGCCTCGAACACAGCTTCAGCGAGCGCGATGTTCTTTGCGACACGGTCAAAGAGGTCTTCGGGTCCCTCGATGAGGTCCCCGTTGGCATCCTTCCGGAGGTAGCGAGCCGGGAGGATGTTGTGGTAGGCATTGCCTGTGAGTCGCTCTTCGATAGTGTCACCGTCGGTACGTTTGATCGGGAGCGTAATCTCGTCAGCGGAAAGGTCGCTGTTACTCATCGCCCGCTCCTCCTCCCGACAGCGGCCGTCTGTCGGTCGATACCCCTCGTCGTAGCTACCCGTGATCCTGTCATTTCTGGCGGCGAATACGTAGTCATCGATAGCGTTTAATCCTTCTTGTCTGCGATTCGGCGGCGGCCGTAGCAATTTCCGGAGTCGTGGCTACGGTGCTCGACGAACTGTGCTGGTGACGCGTGAAACGATAGCCGCGTACAACGGAATAGATGCCATCGGTTCTTCTTAATACTGTCTAGACCGAGGTGAAAGTGAAAACCCGACCCCGTAAATCACCAGACGTGAGCGAGATATCCAGTAGAAACTGGTGGGGGTTTGCGCGTGGTGATAAACACTTACTAACGGTTCGTAGGGAGGTACTGAGGCTGTGTCAGACACGCTGCCGTGGTGCGGTTTTGGCAAAACAGGTCTGTCAGTCCGTTGGTGTCGATATCGCGTGGTTCCGTTCTGTTCCGGTCCTGTATCATCCGGGAATGTGCCCGCTATCTAGTTCGAAAACGGACTGGATGGACGGCGAGAGGCGGGACGCTTACAGGTCTGTGGACCGAAGGAACGTGCGTGCAGTACGATGGGCTCACCAAGGGAATCGCGGTGGTGTTCGGAGGCCTGACAGTCGTCCTGACGGCGGTGGGTCTCGTGATCAATCCTGCGGTGCTCTTCCTGGCGCTCATGTTCGGGGTGTCGACGTATTTCATGTACTACCACCTCAGCGGGAAGATGGCTGCGAGCCTCTACGAGCGGGTTGAGCGACAGGCGGCACAGAACACGGGGAACGCCCGCCGTGGGGGGTTCGGGGCTGGCCCGCGGGAGGAATGGGAACCACCGCGGGACGGCCGCCGGGCGCGCCGTTCGCAAGCGACCCAGGGCGGCCAACGCCGTGGGCAGGGGCGGCAACGGCAGCGCCGCCAGCAAGCGGGTGGCCGGCAGCGCCGACAGCGCGTCCAGTCGTCGGGACCGAGTCCGGCGGAGGCCTACAAGCGGTTAGGCCTCGGCCCGGACGCCGACCAGAGTAGTATCAAACGAGCCTACCGCGAGAAAGTCAAAGAGGTCCATCCCGACACCGACAGCGGGAGCGAGAGGGAATTCAAGCAGGTGCAGGCGGCCTACGAGACGCTAACTGACGATTGACCGCAACCCACATATCCGACGCTCCGAACCCGAACGTATGGACAGCGACACACCTCCCCTTATCGTGGATATCGATGGGACACTGACCGACGAGAGTCGCGCGCTTGACCCTCATGTCATACCGGTCCTCCGCGAGTGGCCCGCACGTCTCGTCATCGCGACTGGGAAAGCGATGCCGTTCCCGATTGCGCTCTGTGAGTTTCTCGGCCTCGAGCGGACAGTCGTTGCCGAGAACGGCGGCGTCGTGTTCGTCGAAGCCACCGATGAACTCAGATTGGAAGGCGACCATGAGGCGGCGCTGGCGGTCGGCGAATCCTATCGCGACCTAGGTCACGACCTCGGCTTCGGACAGATAGACCTTGCAAACCGTTGGCGCGAGACGGAACTCGTTGTCTCGCTCGACCAGCCGCTCGAACCGCTGGAAGAACTGGCCGCGGCACGCGGGCTCGTCGTCCTCGATACCGGCTTCGCCTACCACGTCACAGACCCTGTCGTCGACAAGGGGACTGGGCTCGAAGCGGTGTGTTCGGAGCTGGATCTGGACCCGGCAGAGTTCTTGGCGGTCGGCGACTCGGTGAACGACGCACAGATGTTCGACTTGGCCGGTGAAGCCGTAGCCGTCGCCAATGCCGATGAAACGGCGCTCGAACAGGCCGACCGGGTGACTGATGCGAGCTATGGCGATGGCTTCCTCGAAGCGGTCGCGCCGTATCGAGACTGAGGCACTGGTTTCGAAAAGCACGGTACGCGGTCGCCGGTCTGCTGATACCACGTACCGGGTTGGCTTCGCTGCGTAAGTCAACGACCACTCTACGCAGTATGTCGTGACGGTGTCTCTCTTTTCGACCGGCCCGCCTGTACTGACCCTCGGTATCGCGTATGCAGACCACACACTGCACGAGTGGCTTTCGTGAGCAGCCAGATGTCACGCTGACCAGTGGTTAGCCAAATTGGCGGACAGGTGACGCCATCGACAGCAGTCGGCTATCTACGGGGCGGCGCCACACGACCGCAAACCCCGTATAGTGGTTCAGTCCATGAGCCGGTCTGGCTGCGCCCTCGCGTATAAATATCCGTCCGGCTGTTATTGTGAGAGAGAGAGACTCATTCACTGGATTCAGGAGGGCTCTGGAGGCCTAAATCCGGGGAAGGCTTATGTCTGCCCCACGGTAACGAGAGGATATGAGCCCCGACCGGGCTGTCCTCCGGCGCGCGCTTGACCGCGGTGAACGGGAGGGCGGCAGCGTCGAGTTCAAAGAACGGCTCACCGAAGATCTCCACCTGTCCGAGGGGCGACTCGAATCCCTCGCGGCGCAACTCCGCCACCGTGTTCTCTCCGGAGATGGGGAGGCGACGTACGTCGTCGGCGTCACCGACGACGGCGGTCTCGCCGGCATCTCGCCGGCAGAGTTCTCCGAGTCGATGGACGTGCTTAGCCTGCTGGCAGAGGAAGCCGGCGCGCACATCGAGGAGGTCAAGACGTGGGGCGTTGACGGCGTTTCAGAGAACGGATCGACGGACACAGACGGTATCGTGGGTGTCGCGACAGTCTCCGAGGGGTCGGTCCTTGCAGACGATGACCACATTGTGGTGGGAACCGCCGGGCACGTCGACCACGGCAAATCCACGCTCGTGGGGTCGCTAGTCACCGGTGACGCCGACGACGGCGAAGGTGGGACACGCGGCTTCCTTGACGTGCAGCCACATGAGGTCGAACGGGGCCTCTCGGCGGACCTCTCATACGGCGTCTACGGCTTCGACGCGGACGGCGAGCCAATTCGCATGGACAACCCGCACCGGAAGGACGACCGCGCGCGGGTCGTCGAAGAATCCGACAGGCTCGTCTCCTTCGTCGACACCGTCGGCCACGAGCCGTGGCTCCGGACGACCATCCGCGGCCTCGTCGGCCAGAAACTCGACTACGGCCTCCTGACCGTCGCGGCCGACGACGGGGTGACAGAGACGACGCGCGAGCATCTCGGCATCCTGCTGGCGACGGACCTCCCGACGATTGTCGCGCTCACCAAAACCGACCTCGTCGACGGTGAACGGGTCGCCGAAGTCGAACGCTCAGTCGAGCAAGCACTGCGAGAGGTCGACAAGACGCCGCTCCGGGTAGAGCGCCACGGCGTCGACACGGCTATCGACGAAATATCTGAGACTGTCGTTCCCGTCGTCACCACCAGCGCCGTCACCAAGGCGGGGCTGGACGCCCTCGACGAGATGTTCGAGGCGCTACCAAAGACTGCCGGCGAGGTGGGCGATTTCCGGATGTACGTCGACCGGACGTACAACGTTCAGGGGGTCGGCGCGGTCGCCTCCGGCACCATCAAATCCGGCGAGGTCGAGGCTGGCGACGAACTGTTACTTGGACCGATGCAAGACGGGAGTTTTCAGGAGGTCGAAGTGCGGTCCATCGAGATGCACTACCACCGGGTTGACGAAGCCAAGGCCGGCCGTATCGTCGGCATCGCGCTGAAGGGCGTCCGCGAGGCGGATATCGAGCGCGGGATGGTCCTGCTACCGAGCGATGCCGACCCGTCGCCGGTACAGGAGTTTGAGGCTGAGGTAATGGTGTTGAACCACCCAACCCGCATCGGCGACGGCTATGAGCCCGTGGTCCACCTCGAAACAGTCAGCGAGGCCGCGGCGTTCTATCCGGAAGGCGGGCAGTTGCTCCCGGGCGACGCCGGCAAGACCCGTGTCCGATTCAAATTCCGCTCATATCTCGTTGAAGAGGGCCAGAAGTTCGTTTTCCGCGAGGGGAGTTCGAAGGGCGTCGGGACCGTCACCGACACCGACCCGGCGGAGTAGCGGCCCGTCATTTCACTCATTTTCGTTGTTTTCGGTTGGCTGTCTGTAGCCGTCATCCGTTTTTTGAGCGAGTCCGAACACTACGGCCCATTCCAGCAGGTTCGCCGTGCGCTCCTGCCAGACCGATTCCCAGTCGGTGTGGCG
>NZ_JAAOHT010000120.1:0-6076 GCF_011440255.1 Haloarcula sp. JP-Z28
AGGACCAGTGCGGTCGCCGAGCCACTGGACATAGCCAGACTCAGGCGCGGAGCCGGTCGCGGCAAGCCACCGTTCGGCGGGGGGGTACCGGTCGCGCTTCTGGGCGGATACACTACACTTACGAGACTGTGAGGGGTGTCCGTAAGACGCCCCCGACAGCCGGGATTGGGACGGGTGGACGGGGTTGCACTCCCGGTCGACGTACTGCTGTGCTGCTTCGCCGAGAGCGGTCAGCGAGACCTGATTCGAGGCGTGTGAGCGATCCACCGTGATGATGTCCTCGGCTTCGAGGAACGACACGTAGCGGTCGATGCTGCCGTCTGCATAGGCGATTGCGTCGTCTCGCTTGATAGCGCGAACGGAGCGCTCACCGTCAGTATCGAGATGTGCCAGCACAGTCAGCGGGCCTGTCTGGGACCGGTTGGTATCGACCCAGCCCCAGGCTTGCTCGTCCAGCTGGCCCTCGTCTGAGTCCTCGTCAACGTCCCCACCACGCCAGGAGGAGTATCCGGCCTCAGTAAGGAACGAGAAGCGCTCAGCCCATACCGGGATGTCCGCTTCGTCATCGGCGTCGAGCGCCCGCAGCGTCAGCCGACGCACTCGCTGCCGGACTCCAGGCGACATCTGGAGGCGCACATCCAGAGCGTCGGCAAGGACATCCAACACCCGAAGGGCGCGTTTCACAGTCTCTCGGTCGGCTGCCGTCCAGGCCTCTCCGTCGAGAACGAACGTGACTGGCAGTGGCGTCTCGCGTTCAGCGTGCAGGGCGACTAACGAGTGTCGGAGTGCGTCGACGCCAGCGTTGAACGGCCCACGACTCGTGCCAGTAGTGGTGAGCGTTCGTTGAATCCGCTCGAATTGCTCGGTGCCTTTGAACCCGCGCTGGGCCCGATAACACTCGTTGTCCCACAGGAGCGCGTAGCGGGCCGCCGCGTCGAGGTAGGCGCGTGCCTCCTCGATAGCCCCGACAGAAGCGTCGGCCGCCTCGAGGCCAGCGACCTCTCCGGCGAGAACCTCTTGGACGAAGCGGGGCACCTCGTAGTTCGTCTGGCGCGGGTCCGAGGGGTCGGGTCCCCCTTCATGGAGAACTGCGAGGTCCTGGACACAGCGTGCCGTCATCGGGATGAGGTCCGCAAGGAGATCACCGAGCCACTCGGAGCTTTGTGGCGCCACATCATGGTAGGTGAGTCCGGTGATCGAGAGCTGACCCCGAGGGTCCAGTAGAGCAATTCCCGGTTCCTCCGCAGCGTCTGGATAGGCAGACCCGCGGAGCTGTGGTTTGTTCGCCACGTCGACGTCTACGTCGGGCCCGGAGTCCGGACGGGTTGTCGATGAATCAGACGTCGTCGACGTTGACGAAGACTCACCGCAGAGGTTATCGACGAGATCGTCGTCAAGACCCATCCCGTCGAGATACTCTCGATCGTCGATGACTGGGTCGTCAGTAGCCTGGTCCCAGTACGCGCGTAGGTCAGCATCCGACTCATCCCGGCGTGATGCAAGGATAGCCGACCGTCGCTGCGCTGCGACCTCCCTGTCAGCAGCCGACGCGAGTGAACGGAGGCGCTCCCGGCTGTGAGTCCGGCCACAGGTTGGACAGCAGGCTTTCGAGTCACCTGACTCGTCGATGATCCAGAGTGCCGAACAGTCTGAACAGCCGACGACGTGGAACGTCATGGCATCCCTCCTGGGAACCCTCTCTGGGTGGAGTTTCGCCCAGTGGAGAGCGACAGCTCTCCCCGTGGCGCTCCCGAGAGGGGCTGAAGCGTACCGGTCAGTGTGTAGTCTGCGGCGTGCATCTTCGTATCAGCGGCTCACGACGGTCTAGCGGCTCTCTGACGACACGAACAGGCCCGAACTGCGTAGAGATGGCTCTCGCTGTTCGGGCACAACGCTTATTCTATCTCGGTCAGAAACAGTAGGTGAGATCAACGCACCTTGCACAGGTTGAGTGCGGCTCACCTTCTCAGCCGAGGTCGGTGGCACGACCCCGGCATCCTGCCTCTCACCGATTAGCGGTGAGTGTCTTCTCTGTGCTTGATGTTGAATCGGTTTGGTCGGCTGTGTGTTAAATACGTCGGCTATTGCAACAGGTTGCGTCAGACGTGCGTCTGACGATTTGCAGGCTCTCATCGTGCCACCTCCGCGCTGACCTGCATCCGCAGACGTTCAGTCGCACTCTCGCTGCGGGCGTGTTCGTCGAGGACGATCACGTCGATCACGTCGCCGAATCGGGGCCACGCTTCCACGACAGCGACGAGATCGCCGTCGGCGACGGTCGACCTATCGATAGCTCCGTAGAGGTCACGAATGAGCGCCCACGGACTGTCGAGTGCAGCCTTCGCGTCAGCTTCGTCTTCCGGGACCCACTCCAGCACAGAGCCGTGCTGATTGCGACGGGCCCGGACCCGCAAACGGACTGGGTCAGACATCAGTCTGCCCCCGCGTTGCATCTCTGGCAGCCGCGGACCAGTTGTGACAGTCGAAGCACTGGGTTGCGTGTGGTTCGTCGCGAGATTCCGGTGCGCCATCGTACCACTCCCGGTCGACAGTCTCAGGGTCGAACGATTCCCCACACATCGTCAGACCGGAAACCCACTCGAAGCAGATCCCGGAGTGGCCGTTATCGAGGTTGACGCACCAACCGGTCGGCGTCAGTGTTTGATCCACCTGCGCGCCAGTCACCGTTCGCTCACCTCGATAACGTCGAGTTCGACCGTCTCCCCGCAGCCGTCGAAGTCAGCGCCCCGAGATGGATGCGGAGCGTAACACTTGCCGTTGATCGTCGCTGGGGGATTCTCCACGTCGACTCGTCGGGGCCGAACATGGGTCGCCCCACAGCCCGGGCACTTGACCGTGACAGCCGCGTGAGTTTTACTGCTCATCGTGACCTCCCGGGCTGTCGGTTTCCGTATCTACAGAGCAGTCGTCAAGAATGTCTGCAAGCTCAAATTCACACCCAGAGATAAGCATCCCACCGCTGTCGTGGACGAATGTCGCCTTGCCACCATTGCTAAGAGCGACCTCCTGAAACAGCTCCCCACAGTCGGGACAGTGTTCAAACTCTTCTGCAATTTCGACTTCAATCTGAAGCGCCTCGCGGAGGTTGACGTCTTCGAACGATTCGAGTTCGTCGAGGATCGCTTCGATGTCCAGCTCGTCATCGCTGTCAGTTCTGACTGAGCCGCCGTCGGTGACGAGGTCGTCACCCTGGTCAGTGATCGTGTCGCCTGACCGCTCCTGTTTGTCGACTGCCCGTGCTGGCTGTTCGATATCGATTATCTCGTCGTGGAGGATTTCGACTTGCTGACTCTGGACATCGATACGGAACACACCGTCGTGATTCTCCATCTCATCAACGACTTCTCCCTCCAGTTCGACGGTCACAGTGTCGCCTTCTTGCAGTTGGTCAGCACTGTTCGCGGCGGCGTCATTCGACACTGTCACCACCTCCGTACTCCTGCTGCATCCACTCGGGCCAGCGCTCTTCGGGAAAGAGTTCTCGGACCCGCTTAGCGTTCTTCGTGTCCGGGTTTCCGGCCTTCTTTACGCCATATTCCCAGAGCGATCCCGCGAACGAACCCGAGAACGACTGGAAGTTATCGAGGGCGTTTAGAGAGATTGCCGTTTCAACGGTTTCTGCGACGGCTGAGTTCGGATATTCAGCGACGAACGCGATGAACTCGTCGTGAGCGCCTGCGGACCGGGCGGTTTCGAGCTTTCCCCGGTCAATTCCGTCGACAGGCTGTCCACCGTCAGTGACGAGCTGGTCGGTGGCGTCCTCGCCGATGGATTGGACTTTGGACCAGTAGCGGTCGATAGCGTCTATCAGATCCATCTCGTCGGCGGTCGGCGTCCAACCACACTCACAACAGAATTTGGGACCGCCGAACTCCTGTTGCCACCTCGTGTGCCCGCACTCGGGACACTCCGGCGGGTTGGCGTCAGTTCTGTCCCGCATCTCACTCCAGAGCTCTCGGCGTCGATTCCAGAGGTCATCGCGCCGCTCATCCGGAACGGTTCCGAGTAGTTGTTCGTAGGCCTGGGACCACTCAGCGTACAGCGCCGTCTTCGAGAGGTCAGAAACGTCTCTCTGGGTCACTTCGTGTTTGATATCGTCCCGGTCCTTCCCGCCGTCAGTTCTCAGCTCACGGACCGGACCGCCAACAGCGGCCACAGAGTCAGCGTCGGGCCAACGCTCGTCGAGCGACCGGCCGTCGACGTCGTAGTAGTTGCCGTGGCCAGCAGTCATGCCGACTCACCGCCAAATTCCGGGCAGTCGTTGTTGAGGTGCTTCGCGAGGGACTGCTGGGGGTCGATATCACTGTCGCAGAACGGACAGCCCGTAGCGATGACCGCGTTCCCGCGTTTCTCGATGGCCATCTCAGGCCCCCCCATGGCTGTCAACTACGCTCTCAGCGGCCTGTGAACCGATGGAGTGTTGTAGGCTGGTACCTGAGTCACACCTGCGGTGCCGCTGTGACAATGGGTTATCGGGGGGATGGCCCTGGTAACCCGACTTCCATAGGCTACTTCTTCTCGGTGAGTTGCGCATATCATCATGTAGACTACCCCAATCACTTAGTGGTTTGGCCAATATTGCATAAGTATGGGCATTACCACAGAAAGCTACCCGAAAATGAATAATTCTGACAAATCCGGTGAAATAATAACTGGCGTCCGAGAAATACTGGACGTGAACAGTAAGGCCGAGGCAAAAAGAGAGGTACTGGAGTTTCTTAGCGAAACCCGCATAGCCCTGCCTCGGAAGCCCTTGTACCGGAATCTGGCGTATAGAGGTTGGTCGAAGTCCGATGCGACACTTCAGAACTACCTTGCAGAGCTTCGAGACGAAGAGCTGATTGAACGGGTAGACGCTGAAGAATTCGCAGACGGAAATCTGAAGATCTCTGACGAAGATCCTGGATACTGGGTTATAACCGCTGAGGGAGTGGAATATCTGGAGGCTGAGGATCCCTCGACTGAATCCGATATTGACGACAGTCATCTTTAACCGATATCGGGTAACTATTAAGTGGTTCCGGGTACATACAATTAGATAGGAACAGACGCGCCGCTGGGCGATTTCGTGCCTTCGAGAACACGAGTTGCCCACGCTGTCACTAGCAGCGTAGGCGCGTCGGTTCCTGGAAGAACCATGAGTAAGTCTGCTTCGCCGACTAGTAAATCTGTCGGCACGACTGACGCACATCCACAGGAACGCATTGCCCGCGAACTGCTCACACAGGGCCGCCCACTCTTCCTGGGCGTCGATGGCGAAGGCGCAGCCCACTACTGGGACTCGTATGAATTCGCTGTGGCCGTCGTCGCTCGCGACAACCGCGCCGAGAAAGTCCCACTCGCAGACACACCATATGAAACACTCGCAGGATGGTGCGAGTACACGCAGGACGAACGCGGCTGGGCTGTCGGCCCACACGTCGGCGGCAACATCGTCGGCGATCTCGTTCGGTGGCTGAGCGCATGAGCAAGACCGTTCGCTGTACGGTCGAGAACCGCCAGCGCGTTCGGCGTGCCGCCCGTGCGCTACAAGAGACTGCCCCGACCGCCGTAGTCGAGACAATGCCGCCGGTCCGCTCGGAACACGACGCCTGGACGCTCGATGCCGTGCTTCGCGAGACCGATGGCGTTCCGCCGGAAGTGCTTCGGGAACTCGCGCTGACTGGGCTGACGCTCCAGCCGACGCCCACGCAGGCTGAGCATCAGTATCTCGTGGCGACGGCCTGAGCGAACTGAATAACCTGTTTTTATTATCAGGGCATCCGGACTGCCGTGCGGGCGATCGGTCGTTATGATCACTCCCCAACACCACGGCGACCGATTCCCGTTGTCTTACCCCCAATTCCGTCTGTGGTGGCCGGCCGTATCTCAGACATTACACTCTCACCGACGCCGGCCGCGAGCACTTGGAGTCGGCGGATTAACGAACTGCGGGATATTCAGAGTCTGATAGAATGAAATATGTAGAAAAAGCGATCTTGCGATTCGCGAATGAAAATAAAATCTGGTTGACTCCAAGCAATATCGCAAAGAGCACTGGCTACGGCAGAAATTA
>NZ_JAAOHT010000121.1:0-5982 GCF_011440255.1 Haloarcula sp. JP-Z28
GCTTCGCCGTGCGAGCGCGTTCCTGGTTTCGTGAGTTCCGAGAAATCGCCCTGATGTGTGTCGTCTATAACATCAAACGTGCCGTCAAACAGTGAATTCCACCGCCTTATGGCGATTCAACACAGCCGATGTTGGCGAATACGCTGCCAGTTGAGATACTACTAACAGCACTATCGGTTGCAGTCTGGGTGATCGCACTGCCGGTCGTAATTTTTGGGTCATTTACCGCGTTAGGCGGCGATACGTCGATCCTCAGCGCCGGAATGATGATTGTCGCTGCTGGCTCCCTCGGCGTAGTTGTACTGGCGGCATGGGTACTAATTCGCACCTTCATCAACATCCGAAATCATGGGCTCCCACTCCTTGGCGCGGACAGTACCCGGGCTATCGCACATGACGGAATTCAGAGTCTAAAAGCGGTCACAGCTGGGGTTTTTGTCTTGTCTCTGCTTGCGTATGGTGTACTCTCTCTGACTGTTCAGTCTGGGCCTACGTTAGTGCTCCAACTGATCGGAGTGTGCGGCATTCTCCTGCCTGCTCTCGTTCTTATACATGGTCTCGGGGCATTCATTGGATACCTTTTCTATTTGAGATAAGTATCAGTAGAAGGTGGAACTAAGCACTTTCCTGTCGACCATGGCTAGACGAGAAGCTAGTGCACTCAACGAGCGGCCAACTGCGGTCGAAGTTCACCGCGATGCAACAGGCCGTTTCACTGGAGGCGCCCCCCCAAGCGTAAGGCAGATGCCTCCCCCGAACAGTCCGAGTTGGCTTGGGGTGGTGAATCCATAGAGCATCTCATCTGATGTGTCTATCAGGCACCGGTGCGTTTGCACATATATTTATATTGGCTACGAAATTTGGGGATCGTCGAGGATATCCTCATCAACGAGCTTACTCAGAATCTCGTCATCATCCATCTCGGCAATCCTCTCTGCGCCGAGCAAGAGTAGCAACGGCCGCCGATGGCGGTTAGTATCAAGATCCACACCATGAGTGGCCTCGACCTCCGCAAACGTGCCGACAGTCAGTCGGTTGACCTCCTTACGGAGGTCGTCCCGAAGGTAGTAGGTATCGTGCCGGCGTTCCGTTACCGGCTGTTCTTCTGGCCTCTGTTGTCTCTGTGACTTCTGTGATTCCTGTTGTTCCACAGATTCGCTATCCGCGGAGCCAGCCTGTTGTTCCTGTGATATCTGTTGTCTCTGTGACTTCTGTGATTCCTGTTGTTCCTGTGAGTCGTCGCGGCGTTGACGACGGTCGTGATTTCGTGAGCCAATTCGTGCAGCGCGGTCCATGTCTTTCTCAGTGTCGTCACTCATTGAAGAAGTCCTCCACGTGTTTCGCGGCGTCAGTAAACCGGTCGGTCATATCGTTGCCTGGCTCGTACTCGAATAGCGTTACGCCGGCGTCGAACGAGTACTGCAGGGCCACGCGTTCGCGGATCTCGATAAGCGGTGTCTCCGCGAATGCCGCGTCGAACCACTCCAGCATTTCCTTAGCCTCGTTCGTCGACGCCCGGATGCGATTGGCGACTGCGAGCGCAGGGATACAACGGACGTCAGTCTCACGTTCCATCGCGTCGAGTTCGTCATAGAGGAGTTCGACAGCGCGCTGGGACGTGCCCTCGGCAAGTGCTGGGATGACGACGTTCGGAGCCGCGTAGAGGCAGTTGTCCAAGATTTCGCCGTAGTACGGCGGCGAATCGACGATGACGTAGTCATAGTCATCCTCGACCTCGCGGAGTACTTTGTCGAGCTGGTAGCGAGCGTGGGGCAGGTCCTCGTCAAGACAGGAGTCCTCAAGGAGCGTCCCGCTCTGGATTACCGATGTGGCGTCGACGCCACGTTCCTGGAGGTCTGCAGCAACGTCGGCCAGTGTGAGGTCGCGTTCTGTGTTGAGGAGATCGACGTTGCTGGGCAGGAGGTCCATCTCGGGATGTTCCAAGAGAAGATCCTGGGCCAGGTATCTGCGGTCGCCGGCGAGAAGTGTGTCGGCCAGCGTCGGTGGTTCTGCGTCGTAGGCCTCCGCATGTCCCAGACCCTCGGTTGCGACTCCCTGCGGGTCCATGTCGACGAGGAGAACGTCGTGGTCGCGATCATTGAGCGCACCGGCGAGGTTGATGGCGACAGTCGTCTTGCCTACCCCTCCTTTCGCGCTTGCTACTGTGAGTCTATTTGTCATCTGTTTTTCCTGTTGTCTCTGTGGTCTCTGTGGCCTATGTTGTGTCTGTGGTCCCTATGGTAAATAAATGCGTGTCAGACGCTCGACTGACAAGGACACAAATTGGTCGAGAGGCGAGTATTGGTATAGCGATATACGATTTACGAAAAATGTGCTAAAATCGGCGGTATGTGTGTTGTCGACGTTTTCTCACTCAGAAACCTTCACACCAAAACCTATCAGTATAGAGAATGAACTCCTGTCGTACGAGAAAACGGCATTCTTAGATTCGGTCCAACACCGAGGAACCGGCTTGTCAGGGCCGAATCCCGCCAGAAACTCAAACAATGTCCAGAACAACCGACACGCCGCGGTACTCAACGATGAGCCTCACCGAGTGCGAAGCGTTCTACTACGATGAAATCAAGCCGGAGATGCGGGCAGACGACCTTGATCCCCGGACGGAAACCCCACCCTATGCGTGGCTGAAAGACCGCTACGCAGGCTTCGTTGGTCACCTCTCCCGGAAGTTTGACCTCTCACCCGGTGAGTTCTACGAGGAGATTGGCGTCCCGCTTGAGGAGCCACCGACCGAGGAACCCTTCGGATTCGTCGAGGACGACACGACCCGTGAAGCCCTAGAAGATTATCTGGAGGAGCTCGCAACCCGCCAGGGCCGCGCTGAAGCCACCGTCAACACGCGGCGGTCGGTCCTCAGGAAATACGTACGCGTTTACCAGAACGTCCACGGGGAAGACGACCTCCTTACCGGCATCTGTGAGGGGTCAAGAGCCGAAGAGAAAGACCGTGTCGCCGATACCTTCGACGTGCTCCGACGGCAAGAGTGTGCACTGAACACGCACGCCTCGAAGCTCAAATACGTCCAGGAGGTCCGCCAATTCTACCAACACCAAGTCGACTTCGGGGCTGCCGATTTTGACCCGACCTACCGGCTAGAAAAACGGATGGGATGGGATTCCGAACCGGAGTGGGACAACCCTGCTCTCGAGGTCGACCAAGTCCGCGCGCTCCACGCTGCTGCAGAAACCGACGAGGACCGTCTGCTCGTCATCGCGGTCTGTGGCTGGGGCCTGCGTCCGAGCGAAGCCGCAGCGCTGCGCATAGATCAGCTCGTCCTCGGCGCGGGAGACAAAGAAGGCGGCCCCCACATCGAGTTCGAAGAAGGCGAACGGAAGAACGGGCCGGGGAGCGTCTCACTACTGACGGGACTGGATGCCGTCGACGAGCGTCTCGACGACCTCGCCGATCGGGACGGCTGGAACGGATTTCTGTTTCCATCCGCGCGCTCGAAGAGCGGTCACATTTCCACGTCAACCATTCGTCGCCGGTTCTGCGGCCTCGCGGAAGAGGCCGACGTTACCGTCGACGGCGACCGACCGACCCCGAAGCTCGGGCGGCGGTTCTGGTACACGACCTATGGGGATGCTGTACGGCGTGTCGCAGAGCGCTTTGCCGACGTGGCCGAAGAACAGGGCTCTACTGACGAAGATGTCGTTCTCGATAACTACCTCTCCGAAGCCGAGCAGCGCCGCCACCGGCGTCAAGAGATGCGCGACGAATTAGAGGGTTTGTTCAATTGATCCACTATCAGCTACACGTTGTCATCTAGTTCCAAGAGCTGCCGGAGGACCAGTCCGTCAAGCTCGTAGAGTCGCTCCGCGATCGGGCTGTCTCCGTTCAGCTGGTATCGGGTACTCGGGCCGGTTTCTCGCGTCTCTTTGACGATACCGAGGTCAATCAAGAACTCCAGGTGGTCGTAGGTGGTGGACCGTGCGATGCCCGCCTGCCGAGATACCTCTGAAATCGAGAGGTCGTTTTCCCGTTCGTCGACGAATACGCTCAGGAGCTTTGCCCGGGCTGGTTTTCCGAATAGTTCGACGAGCGGTGTTCCGTCGGCGAACGCCTCACTATCAGTGGTTTCGGCTGCCATCTCTGTTAGGTAATCAGATGGGGATCTACTTAAGCGTTGTTCTATCAAAACATCCCTGTTGTAACAATGCAACATCTTTAATTAGGTGTAGCCTCAATGCAACAGTACAGAAAGATGGAGGACAAAGAAATCCGAAACCGAATCGTTCGAAAAATGCTCCGAAATCAGGTCGTTGGCGGTCACAAAAAGCAGATTGACACCGTCGTCAACATGACGCTTCCCTCTCACGAGCAAGGACGCGGGCGAGACCTGCTCGAAGACATGGTCACCGACCCAGATGCTCCGATTGAAGGTTACGGCGGTGGACATCGACAGAACGTCCGTCTTACCAGCGTCGAAGACGCTGTGGACTATCTGAAATCAAACGGCGGCGACGTTCCATTCGGGTTCGACTAACAGTCGTTGTGGATACGATATTTCTATTTGAAAAGTTGTAACCAAATTCGGGGAGTGTGAATAATGTCAAGTTGTCTTAATATCAAGCTCAGTCAGCACACCGAGATATTCCCGGGTACCATCAAGATTGACTTTATGTAGGTCAATTTCCATCGGATCCACCGGAAAAGGCTGCAAGTGATACTTTCCGCCATCTTCTGAAATAACGATAGTTTTTGGATCTGTGAAGGCGTCACCGTCATCGTACTCAAGTATCTCTGCCTGAAACGAGGTTTTCTTTGATGAACCAACCTTTGACCGGTGGGCATTCAATCGGATCTGGTCGCCTATAGATAGTTCTGAGTATTTTTCTGCTACCTCTGATTTTTCCATTGAAATGGTCACCGGATATCTTCAATATTTATGCGAAAGTTCAAATAATATGTTTCTTTGTCCACCGTAGCAGACGGACTTGTAGTATCGTTCGATAGCGATTAATCGTCGGCCACAGCCTGGGCAATTGAAGTTTGAGAAGTATCTTGAATCGGGGACGGCGGCCCGATACGGACCCCTGAATGGTCCGAGTAAGATCGGGCTGAGTGGCCTGAATAAGATGGCTCAGTTGCCTCGTGGCAATCGCTACAGAACGCCTCCAGGATGGGGCGCCATCGCGAGAGCCCCAGTTCGTCGAGGAGGTCCTGGTAGTCGAGATACCCGAGCTCGGCGTATTCATCCGGCGGGATGTCCAGCAGCCCAGAGTCATAGACTGGGCCCAGCAGGATGTGCGACGGATGGCCGGCCGGTGATCCCGGGTACGGAGTGTCCTCGTGATATGGCTCGCTCACCGATGACGTCGACGACCACCATGGCTCCAGGTGTGCGACGAAGCCCTCACCCGTATCTTCCACGAGGAAGAACGCCCGCAACGTCTTGTGATGGCGGTTATAGGAACTCTCTGAAGTAATCTCGATGAGGTCCTGCCGGTCGAGTGGCTCGGTGCTCGCGAACAGTGCCGAGAGCATCCGTCGGGCTGCCGGCGGCAGCGTTGGGAAGACCGCCTCGCTGGGGAGCGCGGCCAGCGCGGTCTCGACGGCGTCGATATCGAGGCGGTCAGAGACGCTGTCACGCGATTCGAGGCTGTCGAGGGCATCTGCCACGAGGCAGGGGTCCGGGCCACGGTCGGTCGTCGCGAGCGCTGCTTCCAGACAGCGGGTGAGTCGGTCGAGATCCGCACGATTGCCGTCATAGAACCCCTTGCGGTCAGCAATCTCCCGGACGAGCCCCCGGATATGGCCGTGGGAATTGGCGTCCACCATCGGGATATCGAGGATCGCGGCGTCTTCGACGCCGGCGTCGACGCGCTCGCGAAGCCGAGTCGCTTCCTCGTCGACGGCCTCCTGAACGTCGGGCAAGAGGTCGGAGACGCCAGGGCCCGTGAAGACCCACGACGCCAGTAGGTCAGCAACGGGATCGGTGTCGTCGATATCGTATTCGGA
>NZ_JAAOHT010000122.1:0-5922 GCF_011440255.1 Haloarcula sp. JP-Z28
AACGTCTCGGTCTCCGCGACATTGAAGAACGACTCTACCGAAGGCTCATTCTGCAGGGTCGCTGAGTCCATACCACCTCAGCATTCACCCTGCTCTTTGGTGTGGTAACTGTTCTATGACACCCTCGCAGAAGAGGATATCCGAATTTGAAAAAGAATATTGAGCAGTCACGCTCTTAGCTCAATAGTTGGCGATATATCCTATTACGGACTGAACTACTCCAGATTTCACAGAGGTTAGGCCAGACTATTCTTGAGATTACTATCACAGGTGCGGCTGTGCTTTCAGACTGGCCTCGCCAAATCCCCACTCGGTGACTTGGTAAATCAACTGACAGAGCCAATATCGTATAACCACGATATATTATTAATAGGACACTACGTAGTTTCCGTCTATCCTCATTAGAATCCGATAGCGTAGTGCTAATGTTTGTACATATACTAGTAAAAGTAGACCCAGAGTTTAGTAGTGTGACACCGCGACTTATATCGGATCGGACAATAACTCACCGTACTGCGCTTTCGCCTGCATATCTATTTTTATTTATTCTCTGCTGTTGTGAGGGATTCGTGTAGTACTGTCAATACTTCCACATCATAAACACAGGGATTAGATACCGACTGTGACCCGTCGGTGAAAGACAAAAGCCCAGTACGCCATTCGAGTAGCTATTTCTTACTCGGGAATTAGAGGGTAACGGGGGTGTAACAAAACGGTACCCCGGGTTTCGTGTATATATGTCGCTCTCGCGGCCTGAACATAAACCAACGCAGCAACCGAGGTCATGAGTGCACCGATGGTAGAGGAAGAACCAGAGCTCTCACGCGACCAAATGTTCGATATCCTCAGCAGCTCTAGGCGTCGATATACACTGTACTATCTACGCCAGCAAATAGAGCCAGTCCAGCTAACCGATTTAGCTGAGGAGCTGGCTGCGTGGGAAAACGATACAACCGTCGAAGAACTCTCTTCACAGGCGCGAAAGCGGGTGTACGTCTCGCTGTATCAGACTCATGCTCCAAAGCTCCAAGAGGCAGGGCTAATAACCTATGACGCTGATACGGGTGAGATAGCTCTTCGAGAGGATGCTCCAGAAGTTGAACCATTCATCAGCAATGGCGATAACGAGTCAAAATGGTATCAGTACTATGGCGCTGTGGCCCTGTTGAACGCCGTTTTACTCATAGCAGCAATCGTCGGTGTGCCTCCACTCGGTGCGATTAGTCCATTAGTTATCGGACTAGTCGTCATAAGTTCGTTTCTCGTGCTTTCTATTACTCACGGGGTCTCCAGACGGCGAGGGAAAAACAACAAGTCCTTTGATATCGGTGAGCCGTGAGTGGGATTGTATGCTGACTGAGAAACACCCCCCAGGGGTGTGTTATTCTTCGTCGTCGGCCGCACCATCCGGCAGTAACTGGTCGGGCGACCGTTTGTACATCGGAGTGCTCGCGAATTCCGAAATCCGTTCCATTTCGCTGTCGGAGATATGTTCCGGCATACACCGCTACGTCTAACTGTTACAGTTTAGTAATTGAGTTCATATATGAGGTAGTCGGCTTCTTCTGGACACTTGCTAGTTATCCATGTGCTGAGGGATACTGGTGTCGAGCCATCATATATTTGTTATAAACTCCCAGAATTTCGATGATTATAGCTACTCGATAAGCACTCCTATAGCCAACTTCTAGGTGAATATCTGAATGATATCATAATGCCCGTTTCTCGGTCATGACTTCTGGTACAGTGTCTACTGGACATCTAGGCTTTCCCATCACACAATTTAACTCGAGAAGGGTCAGCAGTATCTCAACAGTTAGTCAGGAGAATCAGTGAATCATTAGCAAAGGGTTAGAATCCAGTTGTCATAGTTAAAAAGTCGAGACCGGAATGAGCCGGAAAGAACGGTGTGACCGAAGCCGCTCCGGCTCACTGTCAAAGTGGAGAGAGCGATCCGAGTCGACAGCGACTATACAGGGCACGAGCGTCCCTGAGGGGGGTGGTAAGGATTGGGCCGGTGTTGTGGGTGTCGGGTAACTGCCCTCTCCATCAGTGTCTAAACCGCAGGGGTGTATTGTTATAGTCGTGTTATTCTGGCATGGCGGAGCTTACCACCCCAGACGGACGTGGAACGGTGGTAGCTGATCATATAGCTCAGATGTCGAGGAGGGCTAAGGTTCGTAATGGCATTTGAGAGGGCTCCATCGGTTTCGAGCTTCGGGCGTAACGATCCAAGAAGTAAGTATAGGATCGTAGACGGGGAGCCGCAGATACAGGATGGTATTGATGCAAATGTGCCTGAAGGTATTTGATTCATCCTGCTCCGATGGTGAATCTGTGGCTTCGCTCAGCGTTCATTTCTCATATACATCGTAAAACAATGTCATTGTCCAGTGAAGTCCTATCGAATATTAAAGTAATTTAACCCTACCATCAGGAATTAGTCTGTTTTCAGAGATTTTGATAGGCACAAATTCATAGAATGAGTTGGTAAGTAAATGAATTGTAAATGGCAAAGAAGTGCTGTGTATAGGGGCGCAATCTTTAATATAGTAATTACTCCTTTCCGAGATATGCTCAATGTCAGCGCAGTAGAGAGGAAGTTTAAACATCGTCTTAATCTGAGATTAGGGCTTTGGGGGCGGGGTCAGAATTCGTGGTTTACATACAGGTGGTTGAGTCTGTCAAGGTCAGGATGTTTGAATGGAGTGGCAGCTGAATGATGACCTCAGAGGAGTGGGAAGAAGTAGCGACGGACCCAGACTGGGAATCAGACCTGGGCTACGAGATGGAGGAACTCACCGTTGTCAAATCCTCGACTGATTCACAGTTGATATTTTTGCCGGAGCATGAGTCGCAACTCGGTGAAGAAGAGTTCATTGTTATTCACTCGGATTCACTTCGAGATCTACGCCGATAGCTGAACAGCGTGACTAGCCGAAAGAATGTGCGGTTCGCCTACCGATGGCAGGTTCCGATTAGTAGCAATATTACAATGTGGCATCTGGGAAAGCGTGTGAGTGATGAAAGCAGTAGTTCTCGCAGCCGGGAAGGGAACACGACTTCAGCCACTGACTGATGACTTCCCGAAAGCGTTAGTTGAGGTAGACGGAAAACCGCTTCTGACTCATTGCCTTGACGAACTTGTTTCACTTGATGCAGATGAGTTTGTTATCGTCGTCGGATATCGTCAACAGCAGATTATCGACTATTACGGTAGCTCGTACGATGGTGTCCCGGTAACATACGTCCATCAAGAGGAGCCTGCTGGGCTAGCGCACGCCTTGTTGCAGGCCGAGCCGAAAATTGAAGACGATTTTATATTGATGCTGGGAGACAATGTGTTTCGGGGGAACCTCGACACAGTCGTGCAACGACAACAGGAACAACGCGTCGACTGCGCGTTTCTAGTAGAGGAGGTTCCGAAAAACGAAGCGTCTAGATATGGCGTTTGCGTGACCAATAAATACGGTGAAATAACGGATGTCGTAGAGAAGCCGGACGATCCGCCATCTAATCTGGTCATGACCGGCTTTTACACGTTTTCGCCGGCAATATTCAAAGCTTGTAGCCTTGTTCAGCCCTCTGATCGCGGCGAGTACGAACTCAGCGATGCCATTGATTTACTGATGGACAGCGGAAGAACAATCGACGCCGTTCGTCTCAATGGGTGGCGTGTCGACGTTGGATATCCTGAAGACAGGGATGCTGCAGAGCAGCGTCTTGCAGAAGAAACGGCCACCCTAGCCTCTGGTGGTGGGAACATCTCTCGATAGATCCATCAGTACGGATGATAACTGATGTGGCTATGAAAGTACCTGTCAGCTAGCTACATAGCGCTCTCAACATTGGATACACATTACCTTACCACAGAATGGGTATGTGGAACAATCATATCTGAGTCATCCCCAGCCATAGGTTTCTGCCCCGTTGCCCCCCATCTTCCTTGTTTAGTGGCCGTGAGTCAATGGCGAATCCCAGCACTATTTGTGCAATTGTTTTCGAAGTACTGCTCCTATCGGTAGCAATCTTCCTGTGGCTCATTGACGGGGCTCCCGGTTGGAACATTGTGTGTCGACAGTTGCCGATACGGTGACTGTCATTGCAAGCACCATTCAGATTATCGTCCGATAGTACGCTCTAGTAGTAGCATAACAAAACAGGAAGACGTGTATTGACTTGGCTATGTGCGCTGGATGGGCCCGACAGTTTGTGGGGGTTTTTGTCGTCTGGCTATTGTTAGCGTTGGGGGGAATGATATTTATCGGTCGTTGGAACCTGTTGTTGTATTACCTGCTCAGCTACGCAGGCTTTCTCTTTGCAGTCGAGCTCAGCAAACCAGATGGCGTCCGACCGAAAAATCACAGGCGACTACGCTGGGTTTCCATGGGTGGGTTTGTGGTGTTCATTTACGCAGTTGTATCGTGGGTGCAGGCAGTCATTGCAGCCATGGCGACGTAGGCCAGACGGGTGAATGCCTTGCCTACTAATGACAGGTGGGATATACTAATATCTTCGAGGCAAGAGCAAGTTGATAGAAGGAATTACATGGTATCGGTCAGCGTTGTCATCGCGACATTGAAGCCGCGAGATGAGATTGAAGCGATACAGTGCCTCGAAGACCAGACGTTCGATGACTTTGAGGTTATCGTATGTGATAAGAGCCCGGTGACCAGAGCCCGTAACGAGGGGATCAGACAATCTTCAAGCGACAAGATAGTGTTTCTCGATGACGATTCTCGACCCCAGCCAGGATATCTTGAAAAAGCCAACGATGTCCTCGAAACAGAGGCGGCGTACGCCGGTCGAACCATCCACCCGGTAGATGATGTGTTTGCCCGCCATTTCACCGCCCATTACGACTGGGGGGCCGACCCTTGCTACGTCGATCACTTCTGGGGGTGTAATATGGGCGTCCATAGAGACGTGTTCAAGACCGTCGGTGGGTGGGACGAAGAAATGGGGTGGGGTCACGAAGAAAAAGAACTCGCCAGGCGAGTCAGAAGCGAGTTTGATATTCGATACGATCCCGAACTCGTTGTCGACCATCCATACGCGTCATCTATTACCGACTACTGGAAGAAACAGTATAAACTCGAAACGAAGAGTCCGTACTACTGGTCAAAGTGTAACATCTCACGAGCGGATCAGCTCAAGAACATTTTCTGTGAGGCATTTGACCCGCTGAATTACGTCAGAATAACCCCAGTAGCGACCATGATAGAAGCGGGTAGTACTGTTGCAAAGACAGCTGGGCGTCTTCGAGGATTCCTCGATCACACCCACCACGAAGAAGGCAGGGGCGGGGTACCGGATATTGATCGACCTTCACAATCTCCAGAACGATCAGGATAACGTTACTCTGTGTTGCTTCGGTGCTCCGAATTTAGACAAGCTAGCAGCTGCTGGTCACAACTCTTTCGTTAGAGAAAGTTGGCAGAGATTCAGTACTAGTTACTCGCCGAAGCCCTGTTCACCATAGCCATCTTCACCGTACCCACGATACAGCATCTCCCGCTTCATCAGCACTGCAGCACCAAACGAGAGTCCAGTCGCAACGAGGGCCAGAATAGTCCGTCGAGTCGCCTGCTCCGGCTGCATTTCCTTGGTCTTTTCATCTGAAGACATCAGTACAGTGAGATAGTCCTCCTCGCGACCGTAGCTACGCTTTGTCGGCGACTATTTTGGTCCATCGTTACCAGGAATCCAATGACGGAGACCGTTTTAGTAAACAGGCCATACCGTCAATCATGCTGCAGCATATCCCACCTATTGACCTCCTTGTGATTTGGGTAGGCTCTGGTGAATCACTGGACGGCGTCGGCTTCGACCGTCAGAACTAGGAAGATGAAGCGGGAAACCGCCGATGATTCATGTCTAAGATCTCCCGCTTCACAAGCAACGTCGTTCAGTTAGCTAAAA
>NZ_JAAOHT010000123.1:0-5898 GCF_011440255.1 Haloarcula sp. JP-Z28
CTGCCGCTGAACGCCGACCTCGACCACGTCGAGGTGTTCGGCCACATCGCCGGCTTCGAGGACGCCGTCGCCGAGGCGATGCACGTGGCGCAACTGGACACCTACGACGAGGCCCCGGACATCACGACGGAAATCAGCGGCATCGACCTCGATTACTCGCTCGTCGGTCCCGAGTTCGGCAGCGAAGTCGGCGCGATTGACGCCGCTATCGAGGACGGTGACTACGAGATCGACGGCGACACGCTGCAGGTCGCTGGCGTCGAACTCGACGACGAGATGTTCGCTGTCGAGGAGTCCCGGACCTACTCCGGCGAGGGCGAGATGACCGAAACCGAGAGCGCCGTCGTCGTGGTTCGGTAGGCTCGCTGCGTTTTTTTGTCACAGACTCACTCCGTTCGCACCCATCGCCGGGACCAGTAGCATCAAGACCTGCGGGTCCGGTCATTGAAACCATGCGAACAGAGGAGACGATTCGGGACCGAATCGAGGCGCTGCAGGACGAGTACGACAAGCACGACCCGCCGTCGACCGAGCTAGAAGACGAGGCCGAGGTCGCCATCCTGCGCGCTATCGAGGAACTGGAGTGGGTCCTCGACGAGCGCGAGGCAGAGGACGGATTTACGACCTGAGACGCCACCAGAACCGCAAGCAAAGGACAGCGCCGGTCAGGCTTGCCGTTTCACTTTCTCTACACGCGTCGCCAGTGCGAGAAACGTCGCTATGAGCGTCAACACGACCGCCCAACCCGCCGCGAGGTCGTGGGCAAGCACCGTGTGGTCGAACCCGCCGGCAGCGACAATCGGCTCGGCCCGGAGCCAGGTGTGGTGGGGACCATCCAGAATCGGGACGAAGTAATCGACCACGTCGTTGAAGCCGTACCAGAACACCGCAACGGCAACGGACATGACCGAAAAGCTCGCATAGCGGTGAATGAGAAATGCCTCGGCGGCCATCGCCAGATGGCTCAGAATCAGAAACCAGTAGAGCCACAGCGGAATCCCGCCGGGGCCGTTGAGAGCGAGCTGGACGTACGGCGTCCACAGGCCGAGCTTGATGCAACCGAAGAAGCCGAGCATGTGGAGCCACTGCGTGTCCCAGTCGAGCCGCCAGGCCACCAGTGAAAGTCCGATGAACATCGTTGCCACGGGCGAGTCCGGAATCAGCGGGTACGCGGCGAGTGGGGCCGCGCCCAGCTGACCCTCAACGAGCGGCGGCGCTGTGTTCAGCGGCCGGCCGGCGTAGTACCAGAAGCCAAACAGCGTGCCGACCAGATTGACGAGCGCGATCGGCCAGGCAAGTCTGAGCCCGACGTTCTCCAACCACGCCGGTAACGGCGCAACGTACTGCGGAAGCCCTTCGGCGTCGGGGAGCCGCCGGCTGAACACACGCGCGACAACCGCGTCGATGCGCCCGCCGACACCCTCGTCCGGAGCCATGTCGATGCAGTGGGGAGACGCGATGAAAACGGTAGTGGTCTCAGCCCCGTCCTCTGGAGAATATCGCTGCCGCTGGCCCGATATCGGGTCTCCCTCGGGCGGGTCAAACGGTGTTCTGTCCTGCAAAAGGACACGCGTTAAGTAAATCCAGTCCTAAGTCTGGGTAATGACTGAAGAGACCGACCTCGAGGACCTCCGTCGCGGGACTGACCTCGTCAAGCGCGGCTTCGCGAAGATGCAGAAAGGCGGCGTCATCATGGATGTCGTCAACCGTGAGCAAGCCCGAATCGCCGAGGACGCCGGCGCGGTCGCCGTGATGCACCTGGAGTCGGTCCCGGCCGACATCCGCAAGCGGGGCGGTGTCGCCCGGATGGCTGACCCCAGCAAACTCGAAGAGATCATCGAGGAAGTGTCGATTCCGGTGATGGGCAAGGCCCGTATCGGCCACACTGCCGAGGCCCAGATTCTGGAAGCCGCTGGCGCGGATATGGTCGACGAGTCAGAAGTGCTGACGCAGGCCGACGACCGCTATCACATCGACAAGCGCGAGTTCACCGCGCCGTTCGTCTGCGGGGCGCGGAACCTCGCCGAGGCGCTGCGCCGTATCGACGAGGGCGCAGCGATGATTCGCACGAAGGGCGAGGCGGGCACTGGTGACGTGAACCAAGCCGTCACGCACCAGCGGAACATCCAGCGCTCCATCGGCAAGCTCGAAGGGATGGCCTACGAGGAGCGCGACGAATGGGCCCGCGAACACGGTGCGCCTCGGCGGCTCGTCCACGAGACGGCGGACCGCGGCCGGCTCCCCGTCGTCAACTTCGCGGCCGGCGGCATCGCGACGCCTGCCGACGCCGCACTGATGATGCAACACGGCTGTGACGGCATCTTCGTCGGCTCGGGCATCTTCGGGGCGGAGAACCCACAGGCGATGGGCGAGTCCGTCGTCGCGGCGGTCAACAACTACGACGACCCCGAACAGCTCAAGGAGATCGCGAAGAACCCCGGCAAGGGGATGAAAGGCCAGGCGAACGCGGACTTGGACGAAGAAGAGCAGCTGCAGGGTCGCGGCGTCTAACGGGAACCGCGACCAGTCAGTTTTCGGCGTCGCTATCACCGCTTTTACAGACGAACGCTCAAAGACGAAGACACAAGTTCCTACGGCGGCGATAGATGGCTGTGCAGGGGACGGCCACGCCGACGCCAGCGGCCAACGACACCGGTGAAGGCCTTCTGGAACTATTTACCGTGTTACAGCGGTCGCTGGACCAGTTGGTCGCGACACAGGGGCGACTCGTCGCGACGCTCATCCTTCTCGTCGTCCTCCTTCTCAGCGTCGTCATCGTTCCAGCAGCCCTCTCCCGGCTTCGGTCTGTCACGTCGGACCGAGCCGGCGACTGGCTGCAGGTCATGGCCGACTACACGCCGACGACCATCCGAGGCGTGTTTCTCCGGATCGCCCAGTTCTCGATGGTCGTTCTCGTTGTCGTCTCGTTTCTCATCGTCTGGGGCGTTCTCGATATCGTCCAGACAGTCGGGCCGTACCTCGACGGGAGCGATCAGTCAGTGCTGGCGACGATACAGACGATCGTTCTCGTCATGCTGGCCTTTGTCCTGTCCGACCAGATGCAGCGGTGGATCGGCCGGTTCAGCCAAGCTGTTACCGGCTTCACCGAACACCAGGAGGAGATCCTTCTCCGACTGGGGCAGGTCACTGTGTTCGTCACCATCGGTGCGACGATCTTCGCCGTCTGGGGCATCGACCTCAGTGGCTTGCTCGTCGGGGCCGGGTTCCTCGGTATCGTTGTCGGTCTGGCTGCCAGACAGACGCTCGGCTCGCTCATCGCCGGTTTCGTCCTGATGTTCTCTCGCCCGTTCACTATCGGCGACTGGGTGCTCATTGGCGAGCAGGAGGGCATCGTAACGGACATCACTGTTTTCAATACGCGGCTGGAGAACTTCGATGGCGAGTTCGTCATCATTCCGAACGACCGCGTGAGCGACCGCGCAGTGACAAACCGCAGCCGAAAGGGGCTGTTGCGCCTCACGGTCGACATCGGTGTGGACTACGACACCGACGTTGACCGGGCGATGGACCTCGCCCGCGAAGCGATGACAGACATCGAGCACGTCGTCGATTCACCGACGCCGGACGTCGTTCCGAAGGACTTCGGGGACTCCGCTGTGGTGATGGAACTCCGGTTCTGGATCGATCACCCGACGCCACCGCGGAAGTGGCGCGCCATCTCGGCGGTCGTCCGGGGTGTGAAAGCCACTTTCGACGAAGAAGACATCGCGATCCCGTTCCCACAGCGGACCCTCTCGAACCGCGTGGACGCGGCGGACGAAAAGTCGCTGGAAGGCGGCGTGGAGATGCGTCCGGACGGCGACGGCTGACCTACAGGTCGAGGCCGTCGAGAAGGAGCCCCAGGCCGAGAATCCAGCATCCCAGTGCGGTCCCGAGCGTGCTGACGTAGAACAGCCAGGACAGTCCCTGCTCTGTTGTCAGCAGTCCGCTCATCGCGGCGGCTGCGGCATCAGTCGCGGCCGGGAGCGACCCGGCCATGAGAACCATACCGGCGAATGTGCCAACGGCGACCGGCAGCGTCGCGGCGACAAGCGCCAGACCGACACGCTTGGCCAGCGTGGCGACTGCAGCCGGGTCGAGCGGGCCGACGTAGGTCGGAACTGGCCGTCGCTGTGACATGCCAATACATAACATGAGAGACTGACATAAAAGTCCATTCCTCGACGGGGACCGTGATATGTGCTCGGAGTGCACAGACGATCCAAGAAACCCACAGAAAAGCTGTTTCAAGCGTTAAAATAGTGGCTCGCTGTTTCGTCCTGGCGGTAGGGACTCCACGACAGAGCGGCCGCCGGTCGAAACTACTATCCCCAACGGCACGAACGGACTGGTATGAGCACTCCGCCGGGGGAGTATTACACCGAAGAACGCTGGCAGAACTGGCTAGACCGCATCGAGGAAGAAGATGTCGACCCTGAGGATGAGGATTCAGCGCGGCTCCTGTTGAACCTTCAGGACGACGCCGCGATCGCGGTCGCGAAGATTCTCACCGATTACGAGGACGGACCGCTCGATGAAGAGGCGACGCTCGACGAGCTTACCGGCGTCCGAGAGATCGTTCTCGACGACATCGACATCGACGACGAGGAGACCGTGATGCTGATCGACGGCGTCCAGACATCGCTGCTGTGCGTGTTCTATGCGGCCGAGGAGTTCGTCGCAGAAGGCGCTGCGGACGATGCGACCATTACGGACTACATCGAAGCCGCCGCGGACGCGGAAGCCGAAGAGGACCTCGACGCGGCACTGGGCTACTGTGTGCAGGCCGGCACGCAGATCATTGGCGGGTCGGAGCTCCCGATGGAGGTCGCTGAGGACCTCGAATACGGACTCGTCTCCGAGTGGGTCAACGGACTTGACAGTCTCCAGACCGCAATGAGCGACCCGGAAGTCGTCGAAGAAGACGAGAGTTGATAATTCGGCAGTCAGGTTTTTATCGCCGTCTCCGCAACTCATCGCCATGACTTTCATGGGCGATGAGCGTGCGCAGTCAGTACAGGTCGGGGCTGTACTGCTGTTCGGCGTGCTTATCATCGCCTTCTCCTCGTATCAGGCGTTTGCTGTCCCGGAGCAAAATCAGGAGGTGGAGTTCAATCACAATCAGCAGGTCCAGACGCAGTTGCAGGACCTGCGAAACGCCATCGTCTCCGTGCCGGGGCAGCCGAGCCGGCAGGCCGTCTCGGTCCAGTTGGGGACGCGATACCCGAGTCGGCTAGTGGCAACGAATCCCGGGCCACCGTCAGGGTTGCTGTACACAGATGGGACCAGCAACGAGTCCCAAAACCTCACGATTCGCAACGCCGAGGCACGCACCCCCGAAACGGCAGATTACTGGGACGGAACCACACCGCGGCACTACAACACGGGGGCTATCGCCTACAAGCCGGAATACAACGTCTACGGGGAGGCTCCGGAGACTGTCTACGAGCACTCGGTCGTCTACAATCAGTTCCGCGAGGGGAACATCACGCTCTCGGAACAGACGATGGTCGACGGGCGGGACATCACGCTCGTCACACTCAACGGGTCGATGAGCCGCTCGACGAGCGATTCGGTCACGGTCGACGTAGAGCCAAAGTCCCAGTCCTCCCGGACGGTCCGCGTAACAAATACGACGTCGACATCGAACGTCTCGGTATCGTTCCTTTCTCGGCTTCCGGCGTCGGAATGGAGAGCGCTTCTCGACAACGAAATCGACTCGAATCCAGGCGACAAGGGCAATGAACAGTACGTCGCAAGCGTCACCGGAGCCGAGGGACCGGGCTCGCTCTATAACATCACTATCGTTTTCGAACGAGACACCACGTATCGC
Source organism: Haloarcula sp. JP-Z28 (assembly GCF_011440255.1). Taxonomy (NCBI): domain Archaea; kingdom Methanobacteriati; phylum Methanobacteriota; class Halobacteria; order Halobacteriales; family Haloarculaceae; genus Haloarcula; species Haloarcula sp. JP-Z28. The sequence continues at coordinate 5,834 of NZ_JAAOHT010000123.1, forward strand.
CTGAAGATGGCGAAAGCGGGCGTCGGATCGGGCGACACCGACGAAAGTGAAGCGTACCTCACGAC
>NZ_JAAOHT010000124.1:0-4604 GCF_011440255.1 Haloarcula sp. JP-Z28
CTGGTTCGAAACGGTCGTCTGCTGTGACGATGACATCGGCTGGAAGCCCGACCCGAAGCCGGTGGAACTGGCGATGCGGGAGATGGATGTCTGGTACAACGGCCACCACGGTGTGCTGGCTGGAGACAATCCGTCAGACATCGGTGCGGCGTGGAACGCGGGCCTCGACGGCGTTCACGTTGGTCGTCGGTCCCCCACGGAGACGGGCCGGTGCGTGCGCGGCGATAGACGGGTCGCCTCGCTGCTGGACCTGTCGTCGTCTCAGGGGAGATAGTCCCAGTTTTCAACAGTGACGGTCGTTCCGGTATCGATACCAGCCTCGGCGGCGGGCACGGACACCCAGCCATCGGCCCGGGTCGCCGTCGCGAGGTCAACGCCGGGCAACGGCATCGCTGTGCCGTCGCCCACAGCGACCGGAGTAAACGTCCTGACACCGTTTTGACTGTCGACGTGCGCTGTCAGCGTCGCTCGTGTCTCTGGATGGGCGGGCAGTGGGGCGTGGGCGAACGTCTTCAGGAGTGGACGAACGAGCTGGACAGCGCCGACGCGGGCCGCGCCTGGCGACTCCGGCAGGAGCACTACCGGTCGGTTCTCGACGACGGCTATCCCGGTCCGATGGCCGGGGTCGATCGCGAGACGGTCCGCGAGCACCTCGCCAAGTTCGGCGACGATTTCTCGGAGCGCGTCACCCGGTTCCGTCCCGGTAATGACGATCAGTTCCCGGGTGAGGTCACGCTGGACCGCCATCCGGAGTGCCGGCGCGTCGTCGGCGACTGGGTCCCGGTACGTTACCTTGCCGCCCCAGCGGTCGACGTACTGTGCCAGCGTGAACCCCGCCGTCTCGACCTGCTGGCTCTCGCCCGCGTCCCGCTGGGCCAGTTCATCGCCAGTCGGTAGAATACCTACCTGCGGTCGCTGGCGGACGAGGAGTTCGGAAACTCCAGCGGCTCTCAGCAGTCCCACGTCGCCGGGTCGTATCTGATGGCCTTGCTCGAAAACGGCGTCCCCGACGCTGATTTCGGCTCCCTCGATAGGGTCATTCGCCGTCGCAGGTGTCGCCAGAACACGTCCGACGGCGACGGAGAGCGGAATCCTGTCTGTTCGGTCGATGGGCGCAGCGACGCTGCCGATTCGTCGGCGTGCGGTTTCCAGCGGGAGCGACTCAGCGTCCGACGGCGAGGGGCCAGCCATACCCGTACTAGCGGCCGCTGTAGCAAAAGTACCCTGCGTGGCGACAGTGTCTCCGCGTATCGCTGTCTTCAGCCATCCGGTGACGTTGCTTTCAGCCATCTGCCGCGTGCGGGGACGTTGCTCTGATCCACCCGCCGCGTCCCGGCTGTGGAACGGCGTAACTGGGAATATTTTTTCTCGGTCGGGTCCGGCATCGACGTATGGTCCTCCCGCAACTGGTTGGCATCGTGTTCCTGACTATCGGCGGTTTCGTCCTCCTCCGCGGCGGCCGGGAACTCAAAACGGTGTTCCACATCCTCCGGAACGATCCGGTTCCGGTGCGCTCACTCGACGGGCACACTGGTCCTGTCGAAATCACTGGCACAGCTGTCGCCAACGAGGGTGCCGGGACCGTCACGGCCCCCTTTACCGGTAGCGAGTGTCTGGCATACACCTACGAAGTCGAGGAGTACCGCTCGTCAGGCAAACACTCAAACTGGGAGACGCTAGACGAGGGGCAGGACGGCGTCGACTTCATCGTGGACGACGGCAACGCGCGCGTTCGCGTAAACCCAGACGGAGCGGACGTACGGTTCGAATCCCAGTCGGTGACAGTCTCTCCCGGAACTGAACTCCCTGAGCGCTTGGCTGCGTACGTCGAGCGAACGGAGGGCGTCGAGGCACAGGATGGGTCCGTGAACCTGCTCGTGACAGAAATCAGCTTGGGGAACAAACAGCGCTTTACCGAGCGTCGGCTGGACGTTGGCGAGGATGTGTACGTCTACGGCCAGGCGATGCGCGGCCCCGCAACGGCGTGGGGCAGCAATCTGGTCGATGCTATTGTCGGGGACGGCAACGCGACGCCGGTGTTCGTCATTTCCGACACCAGCGAGCGTGGCACCGCCCGACGGATTGTTCGGGGCGCTATCGCTGAAACTGTGTTCGGTCTCGTCGCTGTTATCGTCGGCAGCGTCGCCCTCTTCTCCACACTCCTGTAGTAGCAGAGACCGTCGGGTTTACCACAGCGTACCACCTAGACGGGCGTATGTCTGCCCTGCGTGAAGCGCTTCGGGACCTTCCCGACGCCGTGTTCGCGGACGTGCTCGAATCCGAGGACGAATATCTGCTCGTGCTCGACCTGCCGGGCGTGACCGCGGAGACAATCGACGTGACCGTTGAAGGGGGCCGCCTTCGTATCGACGGGCAACGGACCAAGGACGTGCCCGGGGAGTTTACTTTCGTCCGCGAGGACCGTTCCGTGTTCCTTGACGCTGAGCTTCCGCTCCCGCCGGACACGACCGGGCAGGGCGGGGAGGGGACCGTGGAAAACGGCGTCCTCGAACTCCGACTGCCGAAGGCGACAGCCGCACCGAGCACCACAATCCCGATCGACGGGGACTGATTCAGAGGTGGCAAGCCGGTGAATCTTCGCGCGTACTGGCGGTTCCTCGTCGTTGCACGCCACTTCCTGCCCCTGTTGGTCGCGTACGCACGAGACCGAAAGCGGTTCTTCGTGATCGGCTCATCGCGCCGCGTCACGCCTGAACAGCGTCGCAAACGTGCACAGCAGCTGCTCGACTCGTTGCTAACGCTCGGCCCGACGTTCATCAAACTCGGACAGATCCTCTCGACGCGGCCGGACGTCCTGCCGCCGGAGTACATCGAGGAGTTCTCCAAGCTCCAGGACCGCGTGCCACCGGCGGACTGGGACGAGGCACGGGTTGTCATCGAGGACGAACTGGGGTCTGTCGATGACCGCTTCGATGAATTCGAGAGAGAGGCGATAAGCGGCGCGTCGCTCGGTCAGGTGTATCTGGCGGAGGTCGACGGTGAAAAGGTCGCCGTCAAGATCCGCCGGCCCGGTATCGAGACGCTCGTCGAGGCCGACCTGCGGGTCGTCCGCTGGTCGCTCCCGCTGTTGATGTATTTCATCGACGACTCTCGGTCGTTCTCGCTGGAGACACTCGCCGACGAGTTCTCGAAGACCATCCGCGAGGAGATGGACTACCAGCGAGAGGGGCGGATGCTCACCGAAATTCGGGAGAACTTCAGGGACAATGACCGCATCTGCATCCCCGAAGTCAAGGAGTCTCACTCCACCCGGCGCGTCCTGACGATGGAGTACGTCCCCGGCACGAAGATCAACGACATCGACAGCCTCGACGCGGGCGGTATCAACCGGACGGAGCTGGCCGAGACGCTCCAGCGGGCGTACCTGCAGATGATTATCGACGATGGCGTGTTCCACGCCGACCCACATCCCGGGAACCTCGCCGTGCAAGACGACGGGACGCTCGTCTTCTACGACTTCGGGATGTCCGGTCGAGTCGACCCGTTCGTGCAGGACAAGATCATCGACTTCTACGCCGCCGTCGCCGATCAGGACATCGGCGCCATCCTCGATGCCCTCATCGAGATGGGGACGCTCTCGCCGGAGGCCGACCGGCAGGTGATGGGCGACGTGATGGAACTGGCCATCGCCGACGCCCGCGGCGAGGACATCGAGCAGTACCGCGTCCAGCAGATCATCCAGCAGGTCGAGGACACCATCTACGAATTCCCGCTTCGCCTGCCGGCGAATCTGGCGCTCGTGTTGCGTGTCGCCACGGTCGTCGAAGGCGTCTGTGTCACCCTCGACGAGGACTTCGACTTCATCGGCGTCGCGACAGACTATCTCCGCGAGGAGGGGTATCTCGCCGAGGGCGTTCGGAACTTCGTCGAGGACCGAGCGACCGAAGTGTCCGACGCCGCTCGGTCGGCCGTCCGTATCCCGCCGAAACTGGAGTCCGCCCTCGACAGAGTCGAGCGGGAGGACTTCCGCGTACAGGCCGACATTGAGGACTCCGATGGCTTGCTCGCGACGATGACCAAGCGGCTCATCCTCGGGATGTTGCTCGCGAGCACGCTGTTTTCGACAGCGTTCCTGTACACGCAGGCGTCGCTGCCGGCCACTGGTGTCGGTATCGCTGGAACTGTCGGCCTGTCACTGGCGCTGTGGTGGTCGTTCCGCTCGAAAAAGGCCGTCCGCGCCAAGCCGCAGTTCACGCGACAGAGTATGCGTGAGCAAGACAGGGAGAGCCCGGGCGGGCTCAACACCTCCTTCGGCGAGGACACCGACGACGCCTACAGCGGTGACTGAACGCCGCGTCCGATTGTTGGGTCAGAGCCGTTTCTCGAAGTGGACGAGTTCGTACTCGCCCTGTGTTGACTGGTCTACCTCTTGGTATCCTTCGTCGCGGTAGAACGCGACCGCGGCGGGCTGGCTCTGTGATGTCGTCGCAAGCAGGACCTCGTATCCCTGCTCGACCACTTGCTGTTCGAGTTTGTGGAGGAGGCTACGACCGTAGCCACGTCGTTGCCGGGACGGAGCCACCCGCATCCGGTGGAGTTCGGCCGCGCCGGGGACGGTTCGCTCGTCCGCGTGCCCGACTTCA
>NZ_JAAOHT010000124.1:4614-5768 GCF_011440255.1 Haloarcula sp. JP-Z28
CTGGTATCCTTCGTCGCGGTAGAACGCGACCGCGGCGGGCTGGCTCTGTGATGTCGTCGCAAGCAGGACCTCGTATCCCTGCTCGACCACTTGCTGTTCGAGTTTGTCGAGGAGGCTCCGACCGTAGCCACGTCGTTGCCGGGACGGAGCCACCCGCATCCGGTGGAGTTCGGCCGCGCCGGGGACGGTTCGCTCGTCCGCGTGCCCGACTTCATTCGGGAGGAACCCGCCCATCGCGGCCAGGCCACCGTCGAACGTCTCCGGGAGTTCGTCGTCGACGGCGGGCACGACGCCGACGAGAAACGCGCCGCCGGTGTCGAAATACCGGGTCTCGATGTTTTTCAGGTCCGACGTTCCGGGGATGTCGCTGGGGTGGTTGCCGGTCGCTCGCATCGCCCACTCGTGGAGGCGCCAGACGGCGTCGGCATCCCGGCTGTCGTAGGCTCGAAACTGAATCCGGTCGGTCATCGAATATGTTCTGAAGCGCACATTATCGCAGAAGGGGTTTAATTCTACCTTATTAGCGTATGGTTCTATTATACCGCTCTGAATTTATCCGGAACGTTCAGTATTCAGTGTCTGGTATAGGGGGTATGAGAAAATACGGTGGCACGCATTGGGTGCAACCCCCGGTCTGTGGACGCGATACGTCGGTAACATTGCGAGTGAGGGGGAAGGTGGGTCGGTTATGACGGCTTCAGAACCCCAGAACGTGGTGCTAGTCACGGTTGACTCGCTGCGGGCCGACGCACTGGGTGGTACTGACAGCGTCTCCCCAGTCATGGATTCCCTCGCCGACTCGGGCGTCGTCTTCGAAAACGCCGTGGCACAGGGGAACTGGACGCCGTTTTCGTTCCCTAGCATTCACGGGTCGCGATCGGTGTTCACCGAAAGCGAAGACATCGGTCTGGCGTCAACACCGACGCTGGCCGAGCAGGTGTCCGATGCCGGTGTCGAGACGGCAGGGTTCAACGCCGCCAACGGCTTTCTCACCGACCACTGGGGGTACGACCGCGGATTCGACGAGTTCGAGCCGTTCGTCGACAGCGGCGGCTACAGCAAGTATCTGGCGGCCCATCCGACGATTCAGGCATGGGTCCAGCTGGGAACCTCGCCGTTCCGGCGCGCCGCAACCGTTCTCAGCGGCGGGTCCG
>NZ_JAAOHT010000125.1:0-5656 GCF_011440255.1 Haloarcula sp. JP-Z28
CGGGGTGTGCGCGTCGAGGTAACGAGACGTTAAGCCCACGAGCACTAACAGACCAAAGCCATCATTCATACGCACTGTGACTCATTCACCGACGAGTTTACTCGTCGCTGAACGAGTCCAGGCGCAAACTGGATCGCACGTAATCACACGGTGGAATAGTTAATCGAGACTGGCACTCTCGCGGTTCGATTCCGCGACTCGACGTTAGGCGGCCACAGCGGTGGGGTTGCCTCCCGTACCCATCCCGAACACGGAAGATAAGCCCACCAGCGTTCCGGGGAGTACTGGAGTGCGCGAGCCTCTGGGAAACGCGGTTCGCCGCCACCATTCATACCTATCAAGCCCACTCAGGAGAGGCATCTCTCCCGAGTGGGCTTTCTGTATTTATAAGCAGTGCGTAACTACGTAACTGAGTCGAGAAACAATGGCATGACTCGCGAAGTCAAACTGAACGAACTCACGGCGCTTCTTGAAACGGCAACGTACCCGCTGTCGGTCGCGACTGCTCGGGAGGAGTTCGACGATGTACGGCTCGTGTACGCAGACGGTACTGAACCGTTAGCTGCGGTGCTGGATCGGATCGATGACGAGCAGTTCGAGTCTCCCGACGAGGCGCAATCGTCAATCTACAATACTATCCCGGTCGAAGGGGTTGGCGAGCCGGGCCAGTCAGAGGGCGAGGGCTGATCGAATTCGCTACGCTTAAACGACCGAGTTGACTACCACTATCTGCGCCAAGGGGCAGAGTCTGGCCTAACGCAGCGGCCTGCAGAGCCGCCCATCGCCGGTTCAAATCCGGCCCTTGGCTTCTCAGTTGCTTACGCCCCCAATAAATCCCGGTGAGCTACCCGGTTTCTGCCTTTTTATGTGGGTCGACGTTATGAACTGTTGCTCGAAAACGGTTAAAAACAGGAACACGATTCTGGCGAAAGATACAGTGTTGGCAGGCTGTCTATCAAGTCTGTTTTCGACGGGCAACAACCGACGTAGCGGGATCGCACGAAGTAACGATGTAGCTACAAACTGTTTCCCGGGACATTCGAACACTGGAGCTAGCGGCGATGAGGGCGGTGAAGAAAGAGATATGTCGCTGCTGACCTGGTATTAACCCTTATTTCTCGGCACCAGTATTACAGTTGCAATGTGGTTGTTGGGTCAGAAAACGCGGCGGACAGTCGTCGACAACCACGAACTGCTACTGATTTGTCTGGTTGCTATCGCTGCAGTTGGGGGATATCTCACGTATACGGGTCACGTTGCTCCAGGAACGGACACAACCACGCGGCAGGTGTCGTCGTGGCAATCGTCCGGCTCGTTCTCCCACAACGCGACAGTTCGCAACGGGACCTCAGCGTTTCCAGAGGGTGAAGTGCTTGAGGACAGATCCGTGTACCTCCAGCGGGTCGCTCCCGTACTGGACGGAGCGTTCACCTACACGTACAGCGCCAGCAACGAAAGTGACCTCACCGCTTCGGCTGACGTGTTCGTTCAGTATCGGTCCGTCGAATCGACGCAAAACGGAGCGCTCGTCTACTGGGAAGTCGAACGACCGCTGACACAGAGCACTGTGCAATCGCTGGCCGCGGGCGAACATATAGCGGTTCCGTTCTCGCTGAATGTCAGTCGCGCAGCTGAAGCTGTTCGACGTATCGATTCCGAACACGGCCAGACGTCCGGCCGACTTGAGATAGCGGTGGTCTCTCAGGTAACTCTCTCGGGGACACGTAACGGGCAGCCAGTCGACACGGCTCACACATACCGCCTCCCGATTATCCCGAGCCAGAGCAGCTACCGTGTCGAAAACGCTGGTCCGGTGACGAACAGCGGTGACCGAACCGTCGAAGCACAGGTGGAAAAGACGTACGGACCGCTCTGGACTCTCGGTGGCCCAGTGCTCCTGCTTGGTTGCCTTGGCGGCGCTACTGCCCTCGTCTACGGGCGCACGACCGACTATCTCACACTTACTGACGCCGAGCGCCGATGGCTCGCATACAAGTCCACCCGCGAGGAGTTTGATGAATGGATAACCGTTGGCCGAGCTGATCCAGTCGACGACGTCTGGACGACTTCCGTCGATTCGCTCGTCGGGCTCGTAGATATCGCAATAGACACCGATGAACGTATCATCGAGTCAGATACCGATTCTGATTTCCTCGTGTATACTGGTGACCGATTGTTTCGGTACGAGCCTCCGCCAGAACCCAGAACTGATTCCACTATGGGCAACAGTGACGCTGAAACATCGGACTGACCGAGTTATTTTATTGCTCTTTGATGCCGTCGTCGTCGGCTTGCGGTTCAAGCATCGCATCGAGTTCAGGGACCAGTCGGTACCCGGTCACCGTGCCGACTGCAGCGGAGAACGCGAGTGCAACACCCAACTGTGTGACTGGGCCGAAGCCAGCGCTCGAAACCGCTGACACGACAAGAATTGTGAGCACAATCCCGGCAAGACCGATCGCTGCTTCGCGGATAGCGACGCGGCGGAACCGGTGACGGCGGTCACTCGGTTGTGTCTGGAGTACCGGGAGGACGTCATGATATCGCGTCTGGACGAGGTAGTTTGTCACTACCGCGAGCAGGCCAGCGATGAACGCCCATGGGCCCCAGCTAACTCCGAATGCCGGATCGAAACCGAGGGTGAATCCACTCGGCTCGGCTGACTGCTGGCTTTCGGGTGTCGGCGGTACAGGTTCGGCCCCGCCACCGGCCACAGTTTCGGGTTCTTCTTCGCTGTCGGTGGGCGTCTCAGTCGGCTCCTCGGTCGATGTCCCGACGCCACCGCCGCCACCGCCGCCACCGCTTTTTCCGCCAGCGGGCGTTTCAGCCGGCTCGTCAGTTGTTGTCGCAACCTCTGGGCTGTCGGTACTCTCCTCGCCAGTGTCGCCGCCATCGCTTACGTTGGTACCACCGCCACCAACACTGCCTGCATCTGTGCCGTCCCCATCGCCGGCGCCACCGCCGTCACTTGACCCGGTGTCACCACCACCGCTGCCCCCTGCACCAGTATTACCGCCTGCATCACCCCCGCCACCACCACTTCCGCTGTCACCATTGCCACCATTACCTCCACCAGTGCCTGACTCGGCATCTGGAATTTCCATGGTGTACGTCACTTTCTCAGAGAGGGATGACGGGCTGTCGGCGCTTGTCGTCACGGTGAATCCGAGCGTTGCCTGCTCGCCCGGGTCAAGCGTAAGCGTGTTACCCGCTTCATCGACCGACTTGCGTGCGCCTGTGTCTGCGTTCCTGTAGATGTCCAACCACTCGCTATCGTGCTCGATCTGGATCGTCGCTGCTTCGTCGCTACCGGTGACTCCCGCAAAACCGACAACAAACACATCGTCGAATACAGTCTCAGTGCTAGAAAAAACGTCAACGGAGATAACAAGCTCGCCGTTGCTGTCAAACGATGCGTAGCGGTCGCCGTTGGGCGTGTCAGCTGGGGCCAGCGCAACCCCGGTGTCCTCCGCTGGGGCGAGTTCGTCAACGGGTTCGGAGAGTGGGACCGCAGCCGTGGACATGACTGTCCCGCAGACGATGAACACGAGCCCAAGGGCGAAGTACCATTTCATATTCTGGCTGGAGGTAGCGACTTACCCGGACAGTGATAGCCTTCACATTTCAGTGATAATCCGGACTGGTTACTACGCGCTACTGTAGTCGTCCCGCCGTGCTGCGAAGACAATCGATTTTATATCGTCAATGTCTGCGTCAGTATTGTTCCGAAGATCAACAACAATTGTAAGAGTGATCTCAGTACCGGCGGCTAAGTCGACAGCGTTGTCACCTTCGCTATCGCTATCGACGATTGATCTTCCGTCCGTGCCCGGAGTTTCAATGTCTAGTGCACTCCCAACAAGACCGCTTGCACTTGCGTCTTCTTCGTACTCGGTCTCATCAGGATTCACCGAAAGACCGACATCCTTGTTGCTGTCATTACTGACTTTGAGGGCATTCTTGAATGTGGTCGTCGCATTTTTGTTGAGGTTGGTCTGCTTAATCTCGATAACAGACGTATCTGACCCTTCTGGGGTCGTAGATATGATACCGTTAGTGTCCTCAGGGGTTCCACCGTTAGTCGTACCTAGCTTATTCGCCTCGAAACTCAGCAGCGCTCTTGAATCATCAGAGGTCTCTATATTGACTGATCGCGTCGCTTCAACTGAGGAGAACGCGCCGGAGCCAAACGCGCCGCCGACAGTCGCACTGAGTGTCCCGAGCCCGAGCAGGACACTTCGTCGATTTACTCTCATCCGTTATGCTACAAAACGCTATCCGACCAATTACTATTGACGCGCCTGAGCGGGGTTAATGCCGCCCATTAACGGCTCAGGAACGGCTATAACCCCACTCAAGCAGTATAATAGTAAGTCCCCGGAAACTGTTGTAACTGGTACGGCACCGTCATAACGTGCTGACTAACATATGAATCGCAGAAACGTACTTACGGGACTCGGTGGACTGGCAATCAGTGGTGGGGCGCTCTTCGGAACGGGTGCATTCACAAGCGTTAGCGCAACACGCTCGGTTGAAGTGAACGTCTTCGGCGACAGTGGCGATACGGAGGGAGTCGTTGACGGAGCAGACGAAAAAGACGAGAAAAACATCGCAGAGACAATCACTGGAGGCGGTGGCAGTGATGAGAATGGGGGGGCTGTTGACGTGCTCATCAATACGGCAGACAGTGGCATTTCTGTCAAATCATCCGATGGGAACTCCGATCTCACTGCAGATGAATTGTTCCCATCTAACGATAGCATTTACAGCACTAACGCCATCGACACCCAGTATGTGAGCCTTGTCGCCAACGATGTGACGATCGCCTTTGGTGACAGCACTGGACTCCCACCGAACAGTTCACTTGAGTTCGGCGACCTGTTTGCGGTCGTGCCAAACACAAATCAGAATAACTTCACCGTTCGATTTGAGAGTGATACGTCAGGCAGTAAAAGTCTCCTGAAGAAAATAAATGGAACGGAGCTTACTCCCCCTGACAATGATACAACCAATGATCCAGCAGTCTCTGTCACCGGTAAGGACTACAGTGGCCAGTCAAACATCCAATCCGGAGATGTGAAAAATGCGCCTGCCAGTGTCGACACCACGACCTCAGACAATACTAGCCAGACGCTCGACATTACGATCGAATAGCATAATCGTAGCAAGAGCACATTAGATTGCTGTTAGCGCCGGTAGAAATAAAGATATTTGACAGAGCTCGCTGAAATAATAGCAAACCAATTTCCAGATCACAGTCCAGTAGCAATATTTTCAAAGCAGAAATATCGAATATTATCTGCTGGCTTCCTAATCTACATACAACTTTGTTACCACTGACATTCCAGAAGACTTTTTATATTATGGAACAGTTTATAGACAATGGCAGTGGGTGGGAAGCAAAGCAACCAGACAGGGGCTGGTGACGCGATTACGCGGGACGAAGTATTTGACTTACTCAGTAATCACCGCCGGCGATACGCGCTACACGTAGCGAAGCAGGCGGATGGCGACTCAGAGCTCTCAGATATTGCTGAACAGGTGGCGGCGTGGGAAAACGGGAAACCACAGAGTGAGATCACGTCCAGTGAGCGCCATCGCGTGTACACGTCAATGCAACAGACGCATCTGCCCGCGATGGACCGCGCGGGCGTGA
>NZ_JAAOHT010000126.1:0-1197 GCF_011440255.1 Haloarcula sp. JP-Z28
CGTCCCAGACCATGACTCCGTATATGGAACGTGTGGTCGCAAGCGATGACCCGATGATAGATGTCGACCGACTGCGAGCGGAACTCGACGCTGATGTCGTCGTCGCGGAGACAGACGACGAGGACGCGGTCCGGGACGCCGCTGCCGGGGCAGCGGGCCTCGTCGTGGACGTGAACACGCCGGTCACTGCCGGCGTGCTTGACGCGCTGGACGAGCTCAAGATCGCTGCGAGAGCGGGCGTCGGTATCGACAACATCGACGTGTCTGCGGCGGCAGACAACGGCGTGACCGTCACGAACGTCCCCGAGTACTGTACCGACGAGGTCGCTACCCACACGGTGACGCTACTGCTTGACTGTGTTCGGACGCTTACGGCCTACGACCGCGACGTTCGCGACGGCGGCTGGGGCTGGGAGCGAACCCGGCCGGTGCATCGCGTCCGCGACCAGACGCTGGGTCTCGTCTCTTTCGGCCCCATCGCGCGGCGGGTGCGCGACCAACTGCGTGGCTTTGACCTCGACGTGATTGCCTACGACCCCTACGTCGATGCCGAGGAGATGGCCGACGCCGATGTCGAAAAGGTCGCGCTGGAGACGCTGTACGAGCGAGCTGACTACGTTTCCCTCCACGCGCCGCTGACCGGGGAGACGGCAGAGATGATAGACGCCGACGCGCTCGCAGCGATGCGTGAGCAGGCAATTCTGGTCAACACCGGCCGTGGCGGCCTCGTCGACGAAGCGGCGCTCCGGACGGCGCTGGAGGACGGAATGATTGGAGCGGCGGGTCTCGATGTACTCGCCGAGGAACCGCCGACGGCTGACCACCCGCTGGTCGGCCTTGACAACTGTATTGTCACACCGCATGCGGCCTGGTACTCTGAGGAAGCTCGCGACGACCTCAATGCCGCCGTCGCGGCGAACGTCGAAGCCGCGCTGGCCGGCGAGACGCCGCCGAACCGAATCGACCCGGACACGGACTGGCTGTAGCGCCTTTGCAGGTGCAAGTGCCGCGTCGCCGGCCCCGCCGGTCGTATCAACCATACTAGCTTATCTCCTGTGGCAGCCTCCTCTCAGACATGACAACGCGGTTACTTACTGTGCTGGTGGTGTCACTGCTCGTCCTTGCCGGGTGTCTCGGCGGCGGTCCGGCGGTGGGCGACGGGACTGATGCAGACGACGGCGGGGCCGCACCGGCAGA
>NZ_JAAOHT010000126.1:1207-3221 GCF_011440255.1 Haloarcula sp. JP-Z28
CGTACTCGCCGAGGAACCGCCGACGGCTGACCACCCGCTGGTCGGCCTTGACAACTGTATTGTCACGCCGCATGCGGCCTGGTACTCTGAGGAAGCTCGCGACGACCTCAATGCCGCCGTCGCGGCGAACGTCGAAGCCGCGCTGGCCGGCGAGACGCCGCCGAACCGAATCGACCCGGACACGGACTGGCTCTAGTCACTTCGCGGCAACGCGCTTGCTCCACGTCTTACGCCACGTCTCGAGGTTCTCCGCCAGCGTTTCATACCCGAATTGAACGGGTGCAGCCGGCTCGTGAGCGTACTGTGCGAACTCTTCGGGAAGCGACGCGTTCGACACCGTTGGCAGGCCGACGTTCTTGACGGCTACTGTCTGCTGGACATCGGGGTCAAGCATGAACGCGGCGAACGTGTCGACGAGCTCACTCCGCTCTGTCCCGCGGAACTTCGCAGTCCCGTCGACGTAGGCATACCCCTGGTCGTTCGGGAACGCGACCTGGTGGCGCGCCATGTTCTGGTCCTGATTCGCAGCATACACCTGGTCCGTGGAGTAGGAGACGACCATCGGCTTCTCTTCCTCTGAGTAAGCCGCGTATGCGTCGCCCCACGAGCCCAGGATACTGACTCCGTTATCGACAAGCGCGTCCCAGTAGTCGAGGTAGTTTTCTGCACCCTTGGTATGAATCGTCCACAGGAGGAAGAGTAGCCCCGTTGTCGTGCTCTGTGGGTTCGCCAGCAGGAGCGAGTCGGCGTAGGCGTCGGTCGTCAGCGCGTCGAGTGTGTCGGGCGAGGAGATCTCGTTCTCGTCGTAGACGAGACTGACGTATGATGCCCCAGTCGGAAGGACACGACGCTCGGGGTCGAACTGGTATGCGTCGACGACGTTGTCGCTGTTACTGACGGCTGAAGTATCGAACGGTTCAAACAGCGGGTCGTCGAGTTCGTCGTCAGCCTTCACGAGGTCCGGCGCAGTAACGCCGACAAACGCGTCTGCATCGAGTGATGCACCCTGTTGCTGGCGCTGGAAGAAATGCTGGAGACCACCGTCGCGGATGACCCATTCAAGCGTCAGATTGTCGTGACGGGATTCGAACTCCGTTTTGACCCAGTCACCGGCGCTCGTACTCGGTGCGTCAACGAAGGACTTGTACGCTGCGACTCTGAGCGTCCGTTCTGCCGGGGTTGCACTCCCCATCTGTCCGCTGGATGCCGTGGACTCGCTACCTGTGTCTTCACCGGCACATCCTGCGAGGCCAACTGTCGCCGCACCGCCAAGCGCGCGGAGGAACGAACGTCGGCGGGTCATCGGTCGCTCCGTGCGTCGCGGCCGAGATGTGCTTCGACGCGGTCGACCTTCTCGTCGACTGCCAGCGTCTCCTCCCGGAAGTGGTCAATCTTGAGGTTCGTGATTGTCCGGGAGGCGTCGACGGCTTCAGTCGCGGCCTGCGCCGCGTCGAACACTTCACCGAGGTCTGTCGCTTCAATAGTCGTCTCCATCGGGTGTGTCTCATATCGGACATCGTAGGCGTCCAGCGCGTCGATGGCCTTCGCTATCTCCGCATCGAACTCAGCGTCAGCGTCGTCAAGCGGTGCGACGGTGAGCATTGCAGTGACTGTCATCACTCCCACGTTCGGCCACGCTATAATATAACTGGGTGGTATCATCTCATCTTTTGACGCGGTATCGGCTCTCGCCCCACTGTACAGTCAGATGGAAAAACAAACAGCGTGGTCAGACTGGCTGGCTCGTCGTTTCGGCCGTCGACCAGTATTTCGCCGCTCTGGAGTGATGTGTCCCCTGCAGTAGTGACAGCCAACGGTATCAGCACCTGAGGAATTCCCGGCGCTGGTCGCCGAGAGCGCTCTGGCCGGTCCCTGCCGTCTTGATATCCCGAATGAGGTTCGAGAGGTACGCCTGAAGACCGGGGTCACAGGTGCCAAACTCTCTCGCTTGGCGGTAATCACACCAGAGTGCGACCGGCAACAGCGGGGCCGCAAACAGTCCGGACAGCGTGAC
>NZ_JAAOHT010000126.1:3231-5538 GCF_011440255.1 Haloarcula sp. JP-Z28
CCTTTCGGTTGAGGCGACGGACCGCCTCCTGCGAGACGCGGGCAGTTTCACTGCGAGGTGGTCGTACTCGACGACTGAGGCCGGCGAGACGGCTACGATAACGAACGCCTATCAGGTGGACCTGCAGGCGAACCGTTCGCTGGAGACGTTCACGATGTCCGGGCCGGACGCCAGAACTGATTTCGAGACGTTTGTCGCCGACGGCTCGGCCTACACGCGGTACGAGACTGACGGCGAAGCGTTCTATCAGGTCAGGCCACAGGACGACACCTCGTTCCAGTCCGCCGTCGACCGCGGGACGCTCAGCTACGAATCAGTCGATGACGCCCGCTTTGTCGGGACAGAAACCTTCGACGGCGTCACGGTGGACCGCTACGAGTACTCGGACCTCTCGACCTGGCGGCAGTTCGGTGCCGGCGCGTTCGGGTCCGGCGGGAACGTGACTGTGACCGATTTCACTGTCGTGATTCTGGTCGATTCGGACGGACTTGCACGCCAGACAGCGTGGACGCTGACCGGCGAGACTGACAACGGCGAAACGGTCTCAATCGAGTGGCGCTACGAGATCACCGACGTCGGGTCGACTGACGTTCCAGACCCGGACTGGCTTGCAGAGGCCCGGTCTCAGCAATCGACCGCAACCACGTGAGCGGCGTGGCCGACCTCAGCACCTGAGGAATTCCCGGCGCTGGTCGCCGAGAGCGCTCTGGCCGGTCCCTGCCGTCTTGATATCCCGAATGAGGTTCGAGAGGTACGCCTGAACACCGGGGTCACAGGTGCCAAACTCTCTCGCTTGGCGGTAATCACACCAGAGTGCGACCGGCAACAGCGGGGCCGCAAACAGTCCGGACAGCGTGACCCCCAGCTGGAACGGGTGACCGGTCGGGACGGCGAGCCACGCAGCGGCCACGATTGCCCAGAACACCGCCCCGTAGACGACGGTGTGTCGCCAGTTGTGCGTCGGTAGTTCATATCCGCGAATGCGCGACGGCGAGTCGTCCGGTGTGTCGCCAGTGACCGCTCCGCTGGACGAGTCGCCAGTAGATGGAGAGACAGGACACGACATACTCCCTCGAAAGCGTGCTTCGATAATGACGGCTGGTTTGGCATACGCCGAACGAGACAGTGCGTATAAGCCACTCGACACGCAACGGGATGTACATGCGAGAGTTCATCTTCACTATCGACTACGAGCGGAACGTCGACCCCGTTATGGACGTGTTCATCGACTATCCGGAGACCCATTCCCGGACGATAGCGTGCAACGTCACACGAGACGGGATGTGGCGGCTCGAGCGCGTCGCCGGCCCGGAGACTGCGCTTGAACAACTGGATGACGTGTACGACGACCCGGTCCAGTGTACCGAGTGCATCGGAACCCGTAACTGCAAGACGGACTGGACGTACGAGGTCATCGGCTCGGACCCCGGCGCTCGGACGGTGTACAGCTACCGGTCGGAAGCCGGCGACTGTCACTCGATTCCGCGGTTAGCCATCGACCACGTCGGCCGCGGCGTCCTCGTCGAGACCGAGCGCCGTGGCAGCCGGTGTGAGTGGCGGCTCCTCCTCTGTAGCGACGCCGGCGTCGACGGCCTGTTCGAGGAGATGAAATCCGAGCTCCGGGAGGGACTCACCGTCGAATTCCGGCAGCTCAGTTCCCCCTCGTACTGGGTCGACGAGGCCGTGACGCTGGCGGAGCTGCCGCCGGAACAACAGGCCGCTGTCGAGGCTGCCGTCGAACACGGCTACTACCGGACGCCCCGGGACACCTCGCTCACTGACCTCGCAGAGACGCTCGACGTGTCACGGTCGACGCTCCAGTACCGCCTCCAGCGTGCGGAGGCGTGGATCGTCCGGTCGTTCGTCACGCGGTCGATGGGGCCAGTTCAGGCCGACGAAGATGTCGCCGAGGGTGGACGCCTCCGTATCGGTCGCTCGGGCGTGTAGTCGACAGTATCGCGTCTGGCACCAGAACCGAACTGCACTGCACTACCTGTATACTGCCGCGTCGCAGTTCAGAACGCGGTAACAGCGGGAGTGAGAGTTGTACGTCGTGGTGCGCCGAACGTGACACATAGATATTACTTCTCCGAACTTCGGCATATGCCAAACGAGGCGTCATGGGGGATGCACCCCTATAATTGGGTACGACCGCGGGCGTCCCACGCGCTCGCAGAGGACATCTATGACGACACGCAGCATCTATTCCCCAGACGAACGCGATGAAAGTGCGGACGAACAGGCCGAGTCCGAGGCGAGCACTGGCCACGCCTGCCCGGACTGTGGCGGAAGCCTCGTCACCGACGA
>NZ_JAAOHT010000127.1:0-4836 GCF_011440255.1 Haloarcula sp. JP-Z28
GACGATCAGTTCCCGGGTGAGGTCACGCTGGACCGCCATCCGGAGTGCCGGCGCGTCGTCGGCGACTGGGTCCCGGTACGTTACCTTGCCGCCCCAGCGGTCGACGTACTGTGCCAGCGTGAACCCCGCCGTCTCGACCTGCTGGCTCTCGCCCGCGTCCCGCTGGGCCAGTTCATCGCCAGTCGGTAGAATACCTACCTGCGGTCGCTGGCGGACGAGGAGTTCGGAAACTCCAGCGGCTCTCAGCAGTCCCACGTCGCCGGGTCGTATCTGATGGCCTTGCTCGAAAACGGCGTCCCCGACGCTGATTTCGGCTCCCTCGATAGGGTCATTCGCCGTCGCAGGTGTCGCCAGAACACGTCCGACGGCGACGGAGAGCGGAATCCTGTCTGTTCGGTCGATGGGCGCAGCGACGCTGCCGATTCGTCGGCGTGCGGTTTCCAGCGGGAGCGACTCAGCGTCCGACGGCGAGGGGCCAGCCATACCCGTACTAGCGGCCGCTGTAGCAAAAGTACCCTGCGTGGCGACAGTGTCTCCGCGTATCGCTGTCTTCAGCCATCCGGTGACGTTGCTTTCAGCCATCTGCCGCGTGCGGGGACGTTGCTCTGATCCACCCGCCGCGTCCCGGCTGTGGAACGGCGTAACTGGGAATATTTTTTCTCGGTCGGGTCCGGCATCGACGTATGGTCCTCCCGCAACTGGTTGGCATCGTGTTCCTGACTATCGGCGGTTTCGTCCTCCTCCGCGGCGGCCGGGAACTCAAAACGGTGTTCCACATCCTCCGGAACGATCCGGTTCCGGTGCGCTCACTCGACGGGCACACTGGTCCTGTCGAAATCACTGGCACAGCTGTCGCCAACGAGGGTGCCGGGACCGTCACGGCCCCCTTTACCGGTAGCGAGTGTCTGGCATACACCTACGAAGTCGAGGAGTACCGCTCGTCAGGCAAACACTCAAACTGGGAGACGCTAGACGAGGGGCAGGACGGCGTCGACTTCATCGTGGACGACGGCAACGCGCGCGTTCGCGTAAACCCAGACGGAGCGGACGTACGGTTCGAATCCCAGTCGGTGACAGTCTCTCCCGGAACTGAACTCCCTGAGCGCTTGGCTGCGTACGTCGAGCGAACGGAGGGCGTCGAGGCACAGGATGGGTCCGTGAACCTGCTCGTGACAGAAATCAGCTTGGGGAACAAACAGCGCTTTACCGAGCGTCGGCTGGACGTTGGCGAGGATGTGTACGTCTACGGCCAGGCGATGCGCGGCCCCGCAACGGCGTGGGGCAGCAATCTGGTCGATGCTATTGTCGGGGACGGCAACGCGACGCCGGTGTTCGTCATTTCCGACACCAGCGAGCGTGGCACCGCCCGACGGATTGTTCGGGGCGCTATCGCTGAAACTGTGTTCGGTCTCGTCGCTGTTATCGTCGGCAGCGTCGCCCTCTTCTCCACACTCCTGTAGTAGCAGAGACCGTCGGGTTTACCACAGCGTACCACCTAGACGGGCGTATGTCTGCCCTGCGTGAAGCGCTTCGGGACCTTCCCGACGCCGTGTTCGCGGACGTGCTCGAATCCGAGGACGAATATCTGCTCGTGCTCGACCTGCCGGGCGTGACCGCGGAGACAATCGACGTGACCGTTGAAGGGGGCCGCCTTCGTATCGACGGGCAACGGACCAAGGACGTGCCCGGGGAGTTTACTTTCGTCCGCGAGGACCGTTCCGTGTTCCTTGACGCTGAGCTTCCGCTCCCGCCGGACACGACCGGGCAGGGCGGGGAGGGGACCGTGGAAAACGGCGTCCTCGAACTCCGACTGCCGAAGGCGACAGCCGCACCGAGCACCACAATCCCGATCGACGGGGACTGATTCAGAGGTGGCAAGCCGGTGAATCTTCGCGCGTACTGGCGGTTCCTCGTCGTTGCACGCCACTTCCTGCCCCTGTTGGTCGCGTACGCACGAGACCGAAAGCGGTTCTTCGTGATCGGCTCATCGCGCCGCGTCACGCCTGAACAGCGTCGCAAACGTGCACAGCAGCTGCTCGACTCGTTGCTAACGCTCGGCCCGACGTTCATCAAACTCGGACAGATCCTCTCGACGCGGCCGGACGTCCTGCCGCCGGAGTACATCGAGGAGTTCTCCAAGCTCCAGGACCGCGTGCCACCGGCGGACTGGGACGAGGCACGGGTTGTCATCGAGGACGAACTGGGGTCTGTCGATGACCGCTTCGATGAATTCGAGAGAGAGGCGATAAGCGGCGCGTCGCTCGGTCAGGTGTATCTGGCGGAGGTCGACGGTGAAAAGGTCGCCGTCAAGATCCGCCGGCCCGGTATCGAGACGCTCGTCGAGGCCGACCTGCGGGTCGTCCGCTGGTCGCTCCCGCTGTTGATGTATTTCATCGACGACTCTCGGTCGTTCTCGCTGGAGACACTCGCCGACGAGTTCTCGAAGACCATCCGCGAGGAGATGGACTACCAGCGAGAGGGGCGGATGCTCACCGAAATTCGGGAGAACTTCAGGGACAATGACCGCATCTGCATCCCCGAAGTCAAGGAGTCTCACTCCACCCGGCGCGTCCTGACGATGGAGTACGTCCCCGGCACGAAGATCAACGACATCGACAGCCTCGACGCGGGCGGTATCAACCGGACGGAGCTGGCCGAGACGCTCCAGCGGGCGTACCTGCAGATGATTATCGACGATGGCGTGTTCCACGCCGACCCACATCCCGGGAACCTCGCCGTGCAAGACGACGGGACGCTCGTCTTCTACGACTTCGGGATGTCCGGTCGAGTCGACCCGTTCGTGCAGGACAAGATCATCGACTTCTACGCCGCCGTCGCCGATCAGGACATCGGCGCCATCCTCGATGCCCTCATCGAGATGGGGACGCTCTCGCCGGAGGCCGACCGGCAGGTGATGGGCGACGTGATGGAACTGGCCATCGCCGACGCCCGCGGCGAGGACATCGAGCAGTACCGCGTCCAGCAGATCATCCAGCAGGTCGAGGACACCATCTACGAATTCCCGCTTCGCCTGCCGGCGAATCTGGCGCTCGTGTTGCGTGTCGCCACGGTCGTCGAAGGCGTCTGTGTCACCCTCGACGAGGACTTCGACTTCATCGGCGTCGCGACAGACTATCTCCGCGAGGAGGGGTATCTCGCCGAGGGCGTTCGGAACTTCGTCGAGGACCGAGCGACCGAAGTGTCCGACGCCGCTCGGTCGGCCGTCCGTATCCCGCCGAAACTGGAGTCCGCCCTCGACAGAGTCGAGCGGGAGGACTTCCGCGTACAGGCCGACATTGAGGACTCCGATGGCTTGCTCGCGACGATGACCAAGCGGCTCATCCTCGGGATGTTGCTCGCGAGCACGCTGTTTTCGACAGCGTTCCTGTACACGCAGGCGTCGCTGCCGGCCACTGGTGTCGGTATCGCTGGAACTGTCGGCCTGTCACTGGCGCTGTGGTGGTCGTTCCGCTCGAAAAAGGCCGTCCGCGCCAAGCCGCAGTTCACGCGACAGAGTATGCGTGAGCAAGACAGGGAGAGCCCGGGCGGGCTCAACACCTCCTTCGGCGAGGACACCGACGACGCCTACAGCGGTGACTGAACGCCGCGTCCGATTGTTGGGTCAGAGCCGTTTCTCGAAGTGGACGAGTTCGTACTCGCCCTGTGTTGACTGGTCTACCTCTTGGTATCCTTCGTCGCGGTAGAACGCGACCGCGGCGGGCTGGCTCTGTGATGTCGTCGCAAGCAGGACCTCGTATCCCTGCTCGACCACTTGCTGTTCGAGTTTGTGGAGGAGGCTACGACCGTAGCCACGTCGTTGCCGGGACGGAGCCACCCGCATCCGGTGGAGTTCGGCCGCGCCGGGGACGGTTCGCTCGTCCGCGTGCCCGACTTCATTCGGGAGGAACCCGCCCATCGCGGCCAGGCCACCGTCGAACGTCTCCGGGAGTTCGTCGTCGACGGCGGGCACGACGCCGACGAGAAACGCGCCGCCGGTGTCGAAATACCGGGTCTCGATGTTTTTCAGGTCCGACGTTCCGGGGATGTCGCTGGGGTGGTTGCCGGTCGCTCGCATCGCCCACTCGTGGAGGCGCCAGACGGCGTCGGCATCCCGGCTGTCGTAGGCTCGAAACTGAATCCGGTCGGTCATCGAATATGTTCTGAAGCGCACATTATCGCAGAAGGGGTTTAATTCTACCTTATTAGCGTATGGTTCTATTATACCGCTCTGAATTTATCCGGAACGTTCAGTATTCAGTGTCTGGTATAGGGGGTATGAGAAAATACGGTGGCACGCATTGGGTGCAACCCCCGGTCTGTGGACGCGATACGTCGGTAACATTGCGAGTGAGGGGGAAGGTGGGTCGGTTATGACGGCTTCAGAACCCCAGAACGTGGTGCTAGTCACGGTTGACTCGCTGCGGGCCGACGCACTGGGTGGTACTGACAGCGTCTCCCCAGTCATGGATTCCCTCGCCGACTCGGGCGTCGTCTTCGAAAACGCCGTGGCACAGGGGAACTGGACGCCGTTTTCGTTCCCTAGCATTCACGGGTCGCGATCGGTGTTCACCGAAAGCGAAGACATCGGTCTGGCGTCAACACCGACGCTGGCCGAGCAGGTGTCCGATGCCGGTGTCGAGACGGCAGGGTTCAACGCCGCCAACGGCTTTCTCACCGACCACTGGGGGTACGACCGCGGATTCGACGAGTTCGAGCCGTTCGTCGACAGCGGCGGCTACAGCAAGTATCTGGCGGCCCATCCGACGATTCAGGCATGGGTCCAGCTGGGAACCTCGCCGTTCCGGCGCGCCGCAACCGTTCTCAGCGGCGGGTCCG